>NZ_LMLN01000002.1:154609-203048 GCF_001421915.1 Sphingomonas sp. Leaf62
CCTGCGGGCGCGACCGGCAGCGACTGGTGGCGGGCCGACGATCCGGCGATGTGGGACTGGTCGGCCGATGCCCGTCAGCGCTGGTGGCTGGACGCGATCCGCGACCGCGTCCGCCAGCCGATCTTCGAAGCCTTCTCCAACTCGCCGCCATGGTTCATGACGGTCAGCGGGCGCGTATCGGGCGCGACCAAGGGCACCGACGACAATTTGCTGCCCGGGGCCGAACCGGAGTTCGCGACCTATCTGGCGCGGGTGGTCGACGAACTGCAACGCCGCCACCGCATCACCTTTCGCACGCTGTCGCCGGTGAACGAACCGAACACCGATTACTGGTTCGCGGCCAATACGCAGGAAGGCGCGCATTGGAGCCCGGCGCGGCAGGGCATGATGATCGATGCCGCCGACGCCGCGCTGAAGGCACGCGGGCTGAAGACGGTGATCGCCGCCCCCGACGAAACCAATTCGACCCTGTTCGTTCAGGATTGGGCCGGCTGGCCGGCGTCAACGCGCGCACGGGTCGGCCAGTTGAACGTCCACAGCTATGGCAATCTCCACCAGACCGCCGTCCGCGACATCGCGCGTGCCGCCGATATCCGCCTGTGGATGAGCGAGCACGACATGAGCGCCGACAAGGACGTCGAAAACTTCGAGAGCATGACGACGCCGCTGGCGTTTGCCGAGCATCTGGTCGGCGATTTCCGGCGGCTGGAACCCGCCGCCTGGGTATTCTGGCAGGCGGTCGAGACGCTGAGCGGGCGCAACGGCAAGCCCGGATCGAACTGGGGGCTCATCAAGATGGACCTGACCGCGCCCGCACCGGGTCCGCAGTCGATCCACATCACCCGCAAATATTGGGCGATGGCCAATTTCAGCCGCTATGTCCGGCCCGGATACCGGCTGGTCCCGGTCGACGATATCGACAGCATCGCCGCGCTGTCACCCGATGGCGCAACGCTGGTCGTGGTGCATGTGAATGCGGGGCCGGTCCGTCGCGACCTGTCGCTGACCGGTATCGGCTATCGCCTGGCCGACACCGTAGTGACCGACGCGACGCACAATGCCGCGCCGGTCGCGGGGCGCACGATGGTCGCGCAGCCCCGATCGATCACGACCTTCGTCCTTCGCCGGTAATCGCCGGCGGTGGCGACGATCAGAACGGCACGTCGTCGTCGAGATCGTCGCCGAAGCCGCCGCCGAAATTACCGCCCTTGTTACCGCCCGAATTGAAGCCGCCGCCGCGCGATCCGCCCGAGCCGCCGCCCTGACCGCCGCCGAAATCGTCCCCGCCGCCGAAATCGCTGCCACCGCTGCGACCACCGCCGCCGCCGCCCTGCGCGCCGCCGGGACCGTCGAGCATCGTCAGCACGCTATTGAAGCCCTGCAACACGATTTCGGTGCTGTACTTGTCCTGCCCGTTCTGGTCCTGCCACTTCCGGGTCTGCAACTGGCCTTCGATATAGACCTTCGACCCCTTGCGCAGGAACCGTTCGGCGACGTTGGCGAGCCCTTCGTTGAAGATCGCGACCGAATGCCACTCGGTCTTTTCCTTCTTCTCGCCCGAATTGCGATCCTTCCACGATTCCGACGTGGCAATGCGCAGGTTCACCACCTTGCCGCCATTCTGGAACGAGCGCGACTCCGGGTCGCGGCCCAGATTGCCCACCAGAATTACCTTGTTCACGCTGCCAGCCATGGCAAAATTCCTCGTTCGAAACCTGATCGTCGCTGTTATGCGACTGCGGTCCTCAATGCCAGTGGATAGGTCAGTCGTCGCAGCTGAAGCGGAAGCGGTTGTCGAGCTCGACCGGCAGCACCAACGTGCGCAGCCCCTGCGCCCGCGACGCTGCGCACAACGCATCGCGCGCGCGACCGCTGTTGGTGTGATACGCCGATTTATATTCCGCCACGAATACCGGCTTGCCGGCGGTCAGGAACGAGGTCAGCCGGTCGCATTCGGCATATTCATGGCATTGTTCGTTGACCGCAAAATCGAACGCGGGAGCGAGCACCGCCACCTGATCGAGATCGTTCTTCAACCCGACCGCCAGCCCGCGCTGATGCGCTTCGGCGGAGAGAAACCGGTTATAGTCGAGCTGCTGATCGGCGGTGATGCCCAGACCGTTGCGATTGGCGTAGCCGTCGACATTGTCCGGCTCGACCGCGTCGCAGCCCTTCGCCTTCGCCAGATCGAGGCGGAGCGCCATCACCCGGCGGACGTTGGTCGAGGTGACCGACAGCCAGCGCTCCCCCGCCCAGCCGTCGAGGGTCGCGCCGCGATCGGCGGCGGTGAATTCGCCATCGTCGCTGCGCCAGTTTTCGGACGATCCGGCGGAGAAATAACAGATGACCCGCCGACCGGCGGCATGGAGCGAGGCGATGGTCGCGGTCGGAGCGTCGAACAGGTCGATGTCATAGGCGTCGACGGCGTAGCGGGTGTCGATCGTCCCGCTCAACTGCCACTGCCACGTCGTCGCCGTCGTCGGTCGCCACCAGCCGGCGGCCGTGGTCGGAGCGGGCGTCGGTGTCGGCGAAGCTACCGGCGTGGGCGTTGGGGTGGGGGCGACGACGATGCCGCCCTCCGCCTCACCGCCGCCGCCACAGGCGGTCGCCGATAGCGCCAGCGCCAGCGCCCATGTCCTGCCCGTTCCCGTCCGATACCGCATATGGCCCCTGTTCCGTCGTCCCGCCCGCTACGCCGGTCGGGCCATGGCCGCAAATGCGTTTCGGACTGGTCAATCGCGCGGTGCCACGGCAGATCTCGTCGCAGGAGGAGCAGCCATGGGCGACGTCATCAACCTCAACCGTTTCCGCAAGGCCCGCACCAGGGCGGACCAGGCACAGGAAGCCGATGCCAATCGCGCGAAATTCGGCCGGACCGCTGCCGAAAAGGCGCGCGACGAAGCCGATGCCGCACGACGCAAGGCGTTGCTCGATGGCGCGAAGCGGGAGGAGTAGGGGGCAGCGTATTCGTCCTTCCCGCGAAGGCGGGAATCCATTGCCGCTGACGGTCCTGATAGAGGTACTATCGTTGCGTGTATGGGCTCCCGCCTTCGCGGGAGTGACGATGCGACGAAGCGCCTATCCCAGCCCGAAGGCCACCGCCGTCCAATAGGTCGCACCCGCCGCGATATACGCCAGTGCGAACAGGTAGACGATCATCACCAACGGCCATTTCCAGCCATTGGTCTCGCGCCGCGCCACCGCGATCGTCGACAGGCATTGCGGCGCGAACACGAACCACGCAAGGAAGGCGAGCGCGGTGGCGAGGCTCCAGCGCCCGGCCAGTCGCCCGCCCAGTTCCTGCGCACCCTGTTCCTCATCTGCGGCGTCGATCGCATAGACGGTCTGCAGCGCCGACACCGCGACCTCGCGCGCCGCCATCGCCGGGATCACCGCCAGCGACATTTCGTGATTGAAGCCGATCGGCCGCAACACGACCTCCAGCCCCGATGCGATCCGGCCCGCGATCGAATATTCCGACTGTTTCACGCCCGCCGGCGCGACCGGATAGGAGGTCAGCAACCATAGCGCGACCGTCACCTGCAGGATGATCGTGCCGGCGCGACGCAGGAAGACATAGGCACGCTGCCACAGGCCGATCGCGATGTCGCGGATCGACGGCAGCTGATAGCGCGGCATTTCCATCAGGAATCCGCCACCCACCCCCTTGGTCGCGGTCCGGCGCAGCACGAACGCGGCGATCACCGCGCCGAAGATGCCGGTCAGGTACAGCACCAGCAGCACCAGCCCCTGCAACCCCACGCCCGGCAGCACCTGTCGCGCCGGAATGAACGCGCCGATGACGACCGCATAGACCGGCAGGCGCGCCGAACAGGTCATCAGCGGTGCGATCAGGATTGTGGTCAACCGCTCCTTGGGATCATCGATCGATCGCGTCGCCATGATTCCGGGAATCGCGCAGGCGAACGACGACAGCAGCGGGATGAAGGCCCGCCCCGACAGGCCAACGCCGCTCATCAGCCGGTCCATCAGGAACGCGGCGCGGACCATGTAGCCCGATGCTTCGAGCAGCAGGATGAACACAAACAGGATCAGGATCTGCGGCAGGAACACCACGACCGATCCGACGCCGTTGATGACCCCTTCGACCAGCAGGCTGCGCAGGAAACCGGCGGGCAGGTTCGCCATGGCGGTATCGGCCAGCCAGCCCTGTCCCCCCTCGATCCAGCCGATCGGCGCTTCGGACCAGCTGAACACCGCCTGGAACATGATGAACAGGATGGCGAACAGCAGGATCGGGCCGGCGACCGGGTGTAGCGCGATGCGATCGACGCTGCGGGTGACGGCGCGCGACCGGGGTTGTTCGACCACGGCGGTGCGCGCGATGCGGCGCGCCTCGCGCTGGAAATGGCGAATATCGGCCTCGACCCGGTCGATCGCCGCCGAACGGGGCGCGCGCGACAGCGCATCGGCCAGTGCCGCGCGCAATTCGTCGAGACCGCGTTTGCGCACCGCGACCGTCGCCACCACCGGCAGGTCCAGCTCCGCGGACAGCACGGCCAGATCGATCTTCAGCCCGTCGCGCGCCGCCATGTCGATCATGTTGAGCGCCAGCACCATCGGCCGCCCCAGCGACTTCAGCTGCAGGACGAAGCGCAGGTGATTGTCGAGATTGGTCGCGTCGGCGACGACGATCATCGCATCGGGCACCCGCTCGCCCGCCTGCCGCCCGAGGACCACGTCGCGGGTGACCGCTTCGTCGGGGCTGGACGGGTCGAGGCTGTAGGTGCCGGGCAGGTCGACCAGTTCGATCGGACGCCCGTCGTCGAGCGCGAGGCGACCCGAATGCCGTTCGACGGTGACGCCGGGATAGTTGCCGACCTTTTGCCGGGCACCGGTGAGCGCGTTGAACAGCGCGGTCTTGCCGGCATTGGGATTGCCGACAAGTGCTACCAGAGGTGCGGGGTTCACGTCGGGTCCGGTCGATCAGCCCGCCAGCGGCGCGACACGGATCGCGCCCGCGACATGCGCGCGTAACGCCACGGTCATCCGCCCGATCCGACAGGCCAGCGGCCCACCGGCCAGCATCGCGCGGTGAAGCAGTTCGATATCGACACCCTCATCCAGCCCGAATTCGCGCAGGCGCCGTGCCTCGGTCGGCGACATCCGTTCCCATTCGATCGACGCGACCGTGGCCTGCTGGGTCCGCGGCAACTGGGCGAGATTCAGGTTGGGAGCGAGCATTGCGACTAATTAGCAATAAGCCCGCGCCAATGAAAGCGGATTCTTTGGGGGTTCAGACCGCGGGATATCGTAATCGCCCGATGAAGCGCGACAGACTTAACCGCCGTTCGGGATCGCGCGATGCCAGCATCCGCCCCTTGAACTTTTCGAAGCGCATGATGCCATCGATCCGCCGCGCGAGGAACGCGCGGGTATCGGCATGGCCGCCGCTTTCGTCGTCGAGGAACACGGTGATGGTCGCCGCATAGACCGCGCCGAGCATCGTCCGCTTGGTATAGTGGTTGTAATCGGTCGCGGTATCGCCGGCCAGCCGCCACATCAGGTCGACCGTGCGCCAGCCAAGCTTTGCCGCGCGCGCGACGTTCCGTGGCATGGCGAGGATCGCCAGCGCGCGGCGCAACGCCTCGCGCTCGCCCGCCACCGCCGCCAGCCGCGCCTCGACCAACGCGGTGATGCGCTCGCGGATCTTCATCGCGGACAAGCGATCGGCGGGCAGCGCCTCGATCATCCGCCGGTCGATCTCACCGAACCACGCGTCGATCATGTCGACCGCACCGCCTGCAAAAGCCAGCCGGGCGACATCGCCATCGGCACCGAAGGTCTGCGCCGCGGCTGCCACCGCCTTGTCGTTCCAGCCGTCGAACGCGGCATTGGCCGCGACCAGCGGCGCAAGCGCCGCGCGCAGTTCGTCGAGCGTCAGGTCGGCAGGTGCCAGCGGGGCCATCGCATCCTCCATCATCTGTCCTAGCTAGGAGTTGGCGGCGTAAACGGCAACGGCGGAACCGGCGCATCGTCCGGGCGCTGTGGCGGTGACCGACTATAGCAAAAGGAATGCATCATGGCCGACACGATGAACGCCACTCTCTATCGCATGGTCCTGCCCGACCACACCTGTCCGTTCGGCGTCCATGCCAAGCAGTTGCTGCAATCCGCCGGCTATACCGTTGACGACCACATCCTGCGGTCGCGCGAAGAAGTCGACGCATACAAGGCCGAACAGGGCGTCGACACCACGCCGCAAGTATTCATCGACGGCGAGCGCATCGGCGGCAGCGACGATCTCGAACGCTTTCTGGCCGGGCACCGCGACGAATAGGGCATCGTCCAAAAGCGGTACGCGTTTTTCCTGCCTTCGCCGCATCGATCGGCCTATAGGCGCGGACATTACCGCCAATTCGGGGATGTTCATGCCGTTTCGTTCGCTGGTCGCCCAGCCCGCCGACTCCTTGCTGCGCCTGATCGGTGCGTTCCGGGCCGATCCGCGTGCGCACAAGATCGATCTGGGCGTCGGCGTGTTTCGCGACGATCATGGCCATACCCCGGTGATGCAGGCGGTGAAGCAGGCCGAGATGCGGCTGATCGCGACGCAGGACAGCAAGGCGTATCTGGGGCCGGAAGGCGACAAGGGCTTTGTCGCGCTGCTCGAACCGCTGGTGTTCGGCACGGCCCCCGCCGCCGATCGTCGCTGCGGGTTGCAGACGCCGGGCGGCACCGGTGCGCTTCGGCTGGGCGCGGAACTGCTGGCGAAGGCGGGGGTGCGCCGCATCCTGATCGGGCAGCCTAGCTGGGCCAACCATGCGCCGGTCTTTGCCGCCGCCGGGATCGTCGTCGTGCCGCATGCCATGTTCGACATGACCGCGCAGACCATCGACCTGCCCGCGATCCGCGCCGCGATCGGTCAGGCGGAGGCGGGCGACGCGATCCTGCTGCACGGCTGCTGCCACAATCCGACCGGTATCGATCCGACCGCCGATGATTGGCAGGTGATCGCCGCCGCCATCGCCGACAGCCGGATCGTGCCGTTCATCGACCTCGCCTATCAGGGGCTGGGCGACGACATGACCACCGACGCGGCAGGAACCCGCGCGGTGCTGGACGCGGTGCCGTTCGCGCTGGTCGCCTATTCCTGCGACAAGAATTTCGGGCTGTACCGCGAACGCACCGGTGCGCTGTGGGCGACCGCACCCGACGCGGAAGTACGCGACATCGTCCTGTCGAACCTGCTGGCGCTGGCCCGTGCCAACTGGTCGATGCCGCCCGATCATGGCGCGGCGGCGGTGCGGATCGTGCTGGAGGACGAACATCTCGCCGCCGACTGGCGTCGCGAGCTCGACGCGTTGCGCACCCGGTTGCAGGCGCTGCGCAGCGAACTGGCGGCGATCGGGCAAGCGGGTTCGGTCGATCTCGCCCCGCTGGCACGCGGCAAGGGCATGTTCGCCACGCTGCCGCTGTCGCCGACCCAGATCGAATGGCTGCGCGCGACGCACGGCATCTACATGGCTGGATCGGGCCGGATCAACATCGCCGGTTTCGCGCCGGGCGACATTGCCCGTTTCGGCGAGGCGCTGGTCGATCTGGGCCGGGCGGGGGTTTAAGCGCGCGCCGCTGGCCGCTGCGCGCTGACCACTGCCAGCGCGACGGCGACCAGCACCGCGCCGACCGCGTCGAGCATGGTCAGGCGCTCGCCATAGGCCGCCCAGCCGATCGTCGCGCCGACCAGCGGCTGGACCAGCAGCGCGAGGCCGACGACCAGCGGGCTGAGATGGCCCAGCGCATAGATCATCAGCCCCTGCCCCGCGATCTGGCTGACCAGCGCCAGTGCCAGCAGCGGCCCCCAGTGGGTCGGCAGGATCGTTTCCCCCAATGCCGTCGCCAGCAACAGCAGCGGCAGGACGCTGGCGATGCTCGACAGCGCGAGCGCCGGCACGGGTGCCATCGTCTGGCGCACCCGCCGCATCGCGATGAAATACCCCGCATACAGGATGCCGGCGAGCACACAGAACAGGTCACCGGCCAGATGGCGCGACGACAATTCGGCCGAGCGCCCGAGCAGCAGCACCCCACCGACCGCCGCCAGCAGCAGCGCGGCCCCCTGCCCCCGCGTCGGCCAGCGGCGGATCGCGAAGAAGCCGTAGATCGGGAAGATGAGCACCGCGCAGTTGCCGAACAGCGTCGCATTGGCGAGCGTCGTGCGCAGGATACCGATATGCCACGCGCCCAGATCGACGGCAAAGGCGACGCCTGCGATCAGCAGCGGCACCAGCATCGCCCCTGCCCGCCCGAACGCACGGCGATCGGTCCATAGCGCGGCGATCAGCAGCACCGGCAACGCCAGCGCGATCCGCCAGAACGCGGCCGCGACCGGTCCGGTATCGGCCAGCCGCACGAACCATGGCCCGAACGCCAACGCGACGTTCGCGACGATGACCGCGACCACTGCCCGACGGGGTGTTCTATGGGGCGGCATAATTTTTGTTTCAGGCGGTACCGGCTGCATGGCGCCCCCTACCGCCCTATCTCCGCATCGTCGCCTGAATTACAATATCCCGGAGTTTATTGCATGCCGACCCTGTTCGATCCGATCACGCTGGGCGATATCGAAGCCCCCAACCGGGTGCTGATGGCACCGCTGACCCGCGGTCGCGCGACGCGCGAACACGTCCCCACCGCGATCATGGCCGACTATTATGCGCAGCGTGCGTCGGCGGGACTGTTGATTTCCGAAGGCACCGGGATCAGCCGCGAAGGGCTGGGCTGGCCGTTCGCGCCGGGGCTGTGGACCGACGAACAGGTCGAAGCGTGGAAGCCCGTCACCGCCGCCGTCCATGCCGCCGGCGGCCGGATCGTGACCCAGCTCTGGCATATGGGCCGGGTAGTGCATCCCGATTTTCTGGGCGGTGCCGCGCCGCTGTCGTCGTCGGACACGACCGCGCCGGGACAGGCGCACACCTATGACGGCAAGAAGCCCTATGGCGCCGCGCGCGCCGCGACGCTGGACGATATCGCCCGCGTGCTCGACGATTATTCGCGTGCCGCGCGCAATGCGAAGACCGCCGGGTTCGACGGGGTGCAGCTGCACGCGGCCAATGGTTATCTGATCGACCAGTTCCTGCGCGACGGGGCCAATCACCGCGACGACGCCTATGGCGGTTCGCCCGAAAACCGCATCCGGCTGCTCGGTGAGGTCGTCGACCGGCTGATCGCGGAGGTCGGTGCCAGGCGGACGTCGGTGCGCTTCTCGCCCAATGGCGATACGCAGGGGGTGATCGACAGCGACCCGGCATCGGTGTTCGTGCCAGCCGCGAAGCTGCTGTCGGACAAGCGCATCGCGTTCCTCGAACTGCGCGAACCCGGCCCCGACGGCACCTTCGGCAGCGCGACCCAACCGCGCGTATCGCCCGAGATCCGCAAAGTCTTCGCCGGTCCGCTGGTGCTGAACCAGGATTATCGCGGCGACACTGCGCAGGCCGAACTCGACGCGGGCATCGCCGACGCTATCGCCTTCGGTCGGCCGTTCCTCGCCAATCCGGACCTGCCGCAGCGGTTGCAGGCCGGTGCCGCGCTCAATGCCGACGATATGGCGACATGGTATTCGCGTGGAGCCGAGGGTTATACCGATTATCCGGTGCTGACGCGCGAAACGGCGTGATCTAGCCGCAGCGGATCGTCGCCGTGCCATGGATGCGGCATGGTGACGATCCCACACTGTTCATCACGCCTGTACCGGTCGCGGTCCCATCGGCAGGTTGGCGCTGCCGATCCGGTCAGCCGCAGTCGGCGGTTCCGGTGCCGACCCGGTTCACCACGCAACGCGCGTCTTGGCCCAGCGTCGCCGATCCGGACCCGACCAGCGATACCTCGACCGGGCCATGGATGTCGGCGCTGACATCGCCGGTGCCGGCGATCGAGACGCGCGCCTCGCTCGCCTTGACCTGTCGGGCATCGATATCGCCGGTGCCGGCCACCGATAGCGTCAGGTGCCGCACGGCACCCGCCGCCGCGATCGTGCCGGTGCCGGCAACGGTCAGCGCCGCGCGATCGCCGCGCAACTGGCCGATCGTCATGTCGCCCGACCCGCTCAGCGTCGCGGAAAAGTCTTCGCCGGTCCGATCGATGCTGATATCGCCCGCCCCGGCCAGCACTGCGGTGGCGATCGTCGGCATGGTGATGCGGATGCGCGCGCCGTCGTTACCCCTGCCCCAGAAATTGCCCTGCTTGCGACCGATCTTCAGCATGTCGCCATCGCGGTGGATGTTGAGACCGTCCTGCGCGGCCTTGTCGCCTTCGACCCGCACCGCAAAGGTCGGTCCCTGAACGATCTCGACCCGGTCGTCGCTTGCCAGCGCGACGCCGGTAAAGTCGCGCAGTTCAGCGTCGTTGCCGGGGACGGCAACGGTCTTGTCGACATCGCTTGCACCACACCCCGCCAGACCCAACGTCCATGCCAACATCCACCGCATCTGCGCCTCCCCTGTATTGCTGATACGATACACCAAGGCGCTTCGGAACGCCAGCACGCCGAATGACGAAGGGGCGACCGTTTCCGGCCGCCCCCTCGTTCGATTCGACTGCTGGCTCCGGTCAGGCGGCGGTCTTTTCCTTGTTATAAATCGCAGCGGCCTCGCGCAGGATCTCGATGATCCGCTCGAGCGCCTTCGGCTCGTCGACCTGTTCCATCGCCGCCAGTTCGCGCGCGAGACGGCTGGCCGCCGCTTCGAAGATCTGACGTTCGGAATAGCTCTGCTCGGGCTGATCGTCGGCACGGAACAGGTCGCGGACCACTTCGGCGATCGACACGAGGTCACCCGAGTTGATCTTCGCTTCATATTCTTGCGCGCGGCGCGACCACATGGTCCGCTTGACCTTGGGCTTGCCCTTCAGCGTTTCCATCGCCTCGCGCATCGTCTTGTCCGACGACAGCTTGCGCATACCGACGCTTTCCGCCTTGTTGGTCGGAACGCGCAGAGTCATCCGCTCCTTTTCGAAGCGCAGCACATAGAGTTCGAGTTGCATGCCAGCGATTTCACTACGCTGGAGTTCAATCACACGGCCGACGCCGTGTTTCGGGTAAACGACATAGTCGCCGACATCGAAGGACAATGCCTTGGCAGCCATTGGTAACCTTTCCGTGGTCGTCGTTCCGATACCATCGTCCTCCGCCAATCGCTGTTCGAACGGCGGCTGGCGAGGTGGTCAGGGAACGTTGCTAAGGTGATCTCCGGGCGGGGAGCTAGGTAAATAGCCTCCGTCGCCGCAGCCTATAACATCTTGGTAAGAAAATTACCAGTGCAAAGCCCGACCACCCGGCCGCCCTGCCCGAGCGGCCGTGGTTCCACGTGAAACGATTTGGGACAGCCCCAGCTCGGCCGGGGCACGCCGATCAGTCGCCGGCGCCCGGTTCGGCCGAGAAATGCTCCATCTTGTTCTCGACGCCCTTCCACTTGTCGGCATCGGGTGGGGTCTGGTTGGCGTTGCGCGTGACGTTAGGCCACTGGGCCGAATAGGTATTGTTCAGCTCCAGCCACTGCTCCAACCCGCTTTCGGTGTCGGGCAGGATCGCCTCTGCCGGACACTCCGGTTCGCATACGCCGCAATCGATGCATTCACTGGGGTTGATGACGAGCATGTTCTCGCCTTCATAGAAGCAGTCGACCGGGCACACTTCGACGCAGTCCATGTATTTGCAGCGGATGCAGGCGTCGGTGACGACGTAGGTCATGGGTCGAACAAGCTCCGGGAAAATCGAATCGTACCCGCGTTATGCCGGGTCTCCGCCTCCGTCAACGGGGGCGGCACCCGTCGGTTCCAGCCTGGTATAGTGTGTCATCGCTTCGGCAGGCGGCCCGCGTCGGTGCGGCAGGGCATCGACCCGCAAGATCTGGACGCGTCCGTCGTTCGGAAAGGCGATGACCATGCCGACCCGGACCGGGCAATGGGCACGTTCGATCCGTCGTCCGTCGATGCGCAGCAGCCCGCGGACGGCGATCGCCTGCGCCGCACTGCGCGTTTTCGCCAAGCGCACATACCAGAGGAACAGGTCGATCCGCATCTGCGGGAGCAGTTCGGGCGCACACGCCGCCATCAGCGGCGAAGCGCCAGTTCGGCGAGTGCGGCAAAGGCGTTGCCGGGACGCGGCAGCAGGGGCGCAGGCGTCGGCGGCGGGCCATGGCGGCGCGGCGGCTGCCAGCGCCATTGCGGTGCCTCACCCGCGCCGGTGATCGGTCGAAAACCAAGCTGCGCCATCATCCGCGCGATCGTCTCGACCTTCAGACCGATCGAGGTGGCCAGTGCCGGGTCGGGCGCGAACGGGGCGTTGCCCTGTCGCGCATCATGCGCCGCACGGGCGAGTCGCTCGACCAGATCGACACGTACCGCCTGCGGGCCGAACCGGCGATAGCCCCACGCCCCCTGCCCCGCCGGCAACACCGTCGCAGCGTTGGGGGCCAGCGGTTCGACCGGATGGCCGTCGCGCGCCGCCAGCAGCGCTGCCCGCCACCGCGCCGCTGCCGGCTTGAACAGCCGCGCATCGAACAGGTCGAGCGTACCGATCGCGACCCCCGCCTTGCGCAACCGCCGCCGATCGTCACCGCTCAGCGGCAGCAGCATTGCCTCGAACCCGTCGCGCGGCGCGATGCCGCCGACCTCGGTCAATGCCGCCGCCACCGCCCGCAACGCACCGCCCGCCGCCGGGTCCCGCGCCAGCGCCGCCAGCGCGCCGAGTGTCGGCGCTCGCTTCGTCATCTCGCCCTGCAGCCATGCCGTCAGCCGCTCGCGCACCTGCCCCTGCGCCGCCCGGTCGAGCACGTGCAGGCTGCGGTCGAGCGTCACCACCGGCCGGTCGAGCGTCGTCCCGCCGGTCAGCGTCGCAACCGGTAGCCCGTTCCATGTCAGCGTCGGCACGCTACCCGGATCGGCGACCAGCGCCAGTTCGGCGTCTCCGGCGACCGCCAGTTCGGCCCCCCGCTTGCGCAGTTCGCCCGCCAGTCCCTTTTCGGCGGCGGCGATCAACAGGCGTTTGTCGGCAACCCGCGTGTCGGGTGACACGTCGAACCGGAAACCGGTCAGCCGCCCCAGTGCATGGCCATCGACGCTGACCGCGCCATCGCTGGCGACATCGACCGGCAGGTCCGCCGCGCCTGCCCCGATCCGACGCAGCAACAGCGTCGTCCGCTGATCGACGAAGCGTTGCCGCAACCGGTCGTGCAGCGCGTCGGACAGCTTCTCCTCGACGCCGCGAGTCCGTGCGGCCCAATGTTCGGGATCGAGCAACCAGTCGCTGCGGTGCGCGATATAGGCCCAACTCCGCGCCGCCGCGATCCGGCCGGCGATCGTCTCGACATCGCCGCTCATCTGATCGAGCCGCTGCAATTCGTCGGCGAACCACTGGTGCGGAATATGCCCCGCCCCCTCGCTCAGATAGCTGAAGATCCGCCCGACGAAGCGGCTGTGCGGATCGGGGCCAAGCTTGCGGAAATCGGGCACGCCGCACGCCGCCCACAACCGCCGAACCATCATCGGCGAACGGGTCCGCGCCCGCACCCAATCCTCTTCGGCCAGTCGCTTGAGCACGATCAGGTCGATCGCCTCCGGTGCCGCGGTCAGCACCGGGTCGGTCGGCCGTTCCGACAGGCTGTCGATCAGCGCATCGATGCTGGAGAAATCGGGTTCGCCGCGCCGCCAGTATAGCCGTTCGAGCGTGGGGACATGATGCCCCTCGATCGCCAGCACTTCTTCCGGGGTAAAGGCGTTCGGCCCTTCCTCGACCAGCGCGCCGAACGTCCCGTCACGGTGGTGCCGCCCTGCCCGCCCGGCAATCTGCGCCATTTCCGCGACGGTCAGCCGTCGTTGCCGTCGCCCGTCGAACTTGCGCAGGCTGGCAAAGGCAACATGGGCGACGTCGAGGTTGAGGCCCATGCCAATCGCATCGGTCGCGACCAGATAATCGACCTCGCCCGACTGGAACATCTCGACCTGCGCGTTGCGCGTGCGTGGCGACAGCGCGCCCATGACCACCGCCGCGCCGCCGCGCATCCGGCGGATCGCCTCCGCCACGGCGTAGACCTCTTCGGACGAGAAGGCGACGATCGCCGAGCGGCGCGGCAACCGCGACAATTTGCGCGCGCCGGCATAGCTGAGCGTCGAGAAGCGCGGGCGCGAGATGATCTCGGCATCCTTCACCAACGCCCGCACCATCGGCCGCAGCGAATCGGAGCCGAGGATCATCGTCTCCTCCCGCCCGCGCGCGCGCAGCAACCGGTCGGTGAACACATGGCCGCGTTCGGGATCGGCCCCCAATTGCGCCTCGTCCAGCGCGACGAATGCCGTCTCCCGTTCGAGCGGCATCGATTCGGCAGTACATAGGAACCAGCGCGCCTTGGGCGGGACGATGCGTTCCTCACCGGTGACCAGCGCGACATTCTCGACGCCTTTCAGCGCGACGACCCGGTCGTAATTCTCGCGCGCCAGCAGCCGTAGCGGAAAGCCGATCATCCCCGACGCGTGGCCGCACATCCGCTCGATCGCGAGATAGGTCTTGCCGGTATTGGTCGGTCCCAGCACAGCGGTGACCGGGCTACGCGCGAACTGGCTCATCCTCCACAACATCGGTGCTGTCGGCGCGCGGCGCAACGGCTTTCGGCGGTTCCACGCGCAGCTTTCGTCCCGCCGCTTTCACCCCACGCCCCGGCGCAGCTTCGCCGGCAATATCAGATGGTTCATTTGACTTTAAAACCTTCGCTTCACAGGGGGAGAGAACCGGGCCGGATCGATCGGCCGAAACTGGGGGTTGGGCGTGTTCCTGCGCACCGATGAAGGACTGGAACTGGCCGGCGGCACCAGCGCGCTGCGCTTCGGTCGCGCGCCGATCACTGCCGCTCCCACCGCCGCCGCGTGGCGCGGCCGGATCGAATCCTTCGACTGGACCCCCGACCTGGGTGCCGACATCGGGTCGCGCACCTGGTGGCGCGGCCTCGCCACCTGCACCGCGATGTGCGGCGCGGTGTGGATGCTGTCGCCCGGCTTCGATCGTCCGATCTACAGCGCCGTCCCCGCCGCGCTCGACGGTACCGCCCTTGATGAGGCGCGCAGCCTGTCGTTCGGGGCCAGTGCCCTTGGCGGCACCAGCGGGATGCGCCTTGCCGCGACGTCGCGCGTCCGCCCGCTGGCCAACACCCCCGAACGACCCGTCGTCGAGGCGACGGCGACGCTCGGCAGCGGCGTGGCCGGTGCCCTGCAGCGGACCGGCGTCGGTGCCGACGAAGCGCAGCAGGTCGCGGCGATGATCGCCGGCCGGGTCGATCCGGCCGACCTGACGCCCGGCACCCGGCTCGACATCACGCTCGGCCGGCGCGACGCGCCGACCCGGCCGCGCCCGCTCGAACGCCTCGCCTTCCGCGCTAAATTCGATCTCGCCCTCGAAGTCGTGCGCGAAGGGGGCACGCTGCGCCTCGACGCGCGACCGATCGCGATCGACCATACGCCCTTGCGGATTCGCGGCCGCGTCGGGGCCAGCCTGTACCGCGCCGCGCGCGCCGCCGGTGCCCCGGCCAAGGCGGTCGAATCCTATATCCGCACCGTCTCCGGCCTCGTCCCGATGGGACAGGTCGGGCAGGACGATCGCTTCGACATCATCGTCGAACAGGCCCGCGCCGCCACTGGCGAGGTACAACTCGGCCAGTTGCTGTATGCCGGTCTGGCGGGACGGCGCGACGTCCGCCTCGTGCGGTGGCAGGATGGCAGCCGCACCGAATGGCTCGATCCGGCCGGCGTGGGCGAGCGCAAGGGATCGATGATCTGGCCGGTCGCCGCGCGCATCTCGTCCAATTTCGGCTGGCGCGTGCATCCGGTGCTCGGCTTCCGCCGCTTGCACAAGGGCATGGATTTCGCCGCCGCCTATGGCAGCCCGATCCGGGCGACGACCGATGGTCGCGTCGCGATCGCCGGACGGCATGGCGGCTATGGCAATTTCGTAAAGCTCGATCACGGCGGCGGTCTCGCCACCGGCTATGGCCATATGAGCCGGATTGTCGTCGCGCCCGGTACCCGCGTTTCGCGCGGTCAGGTCATCGGCTATGTCGGGTCGACCGGCCTGTCGACCGGGCCGCACCTCCATTACGAACTGTGGAAGAACGGCGTACCGGTCAATCCGCGCTCTGTCGCCTTTGCGACGGTGCAGCGGTTGCAGGGTCAGGAACTGGGCCGGTTCCGGTCGCTGGTCGGCCGGTTGATGGGCGTTACCGCGCGCTGATCAGCGTCCCAATCGCCAGCGGCGAATGGTCTGCTCGACCAGCGCATCCGCGCCGCCCGGCTCCTGCCACAGCGACGTGAATGACGGCGATCCCGAAGCCGGGCATCGTTCGGGTTCGAGCGGATCGAATGCGACGCGGATTGGCGTCGTCACCCCTTCGCCGACGATGATGCATTCGCGATTGCGCAGCGCCGGGATCGAATCGAGAAATCCGCGCGCATCCTCCGGCATGGCCGCGCGCACGAACGCCTGATCGCGTTCATTGTTGAGCCGCATGGTCAGGATCGTACCGCACTGCGACAGCACCCCTTCGGCAAGGTCCGATGGCCGCTGCGTAATCAGTCCCAGCGACACGCCATATTTGCGGCCCTCCTTGGCGATCCGCCCGAGGATATTCGCCGCCGACGAATTGGCCCCCGACCGCTCGTTCGGAACATAGCGATGCGCCTCTTCGCATACGAGCAGCACCGGCCGCGACGTGCCGCCGCGTGACCATAGCGCGAAGTCGAACACCAGCCGGCTGAGAACCGCGACCACTACTGACGTAATTTCCGACGGCACGCCCGATACGTCGATGATCGAGATCGGCTTGCCCTCCGCCGGCAGGCGGAACACGCGTTTGATGAACGCCGCCATCGTATCGGCGACCAGCATGCCCGAAAACATGAAGCTGTAGCGCGGATCGCTGCGCAATTCCTCGATCCGTGCCTTCAATCGCAGGAACGGGGTATTGTCGTTAGCACGATCGAGCCGGGCCATTTCCGACTGCACGATATTCGACAGGTCGGTCAGCAGATAGGGGATCGGCGTATCGACGGTCAGCCGCGCGACGTCCTGCGCCATGCGGCTTTTCCCCTTGGCGGCAAGCAGGCACCGGGCGAGGATATCCGCTTCCACCTGTCGCGCCGCGCCGCCCGGCGACAACAGGATGTCGCAATGCTCCTGAAAATTCAGCAGCCAGTAGGGTAGCTGGAGGTTCGTCACGTCGAGCAATTCACCGGTGTCGACGAAAGCCGCGCCATATTCGCCGTGCGGATCGATCACGACGATATGTCCGTGCGGACTGGCTTCGCAAATCCGGTGCAGGATCAATGCGGCGCTGGTCGACTTGCCGGTACCGGTCGATCCGACCAGCGCGAAATGCTTGCCGAGCAGCGCGTCGACATACAGGGCCGCCCGCATATCGGGTGCCATATGCACCCGACCGACCGTGATATGCGGTCGATCCTGCTTGGCGTAAATCTGTCGCAGGGCATCGCGCGATACCGGATACACCGGGCTGCCGGGTAACGGATAGCGTGTCACCCCGCGCCGGAACCCCCGCAGTCCCTGCGACGGTTCGGGCTGATACGCTTCCCCCATCAGATCGACATCGGCGACCAGATTGATGCCATCATCGGCAAGCCGGATCGACCGGATGGCCGCGACGATCCACATCCGCCCGACCTGCATCGTCACCAGCGATCCGACCTGCCCCACCTGTCCGGCCGGGTCGTCGGGATCGGTTGTCAATGCCTGCAACGACGGCAGGTCGAGCAACAGCCGGCTCGACGCCCCGGCGATATCCAGAAGAACCCCGATCGGTGCCGCCACATCGTGCGAGGCTGCCGTTTCCGGAACGGGCAGTGGCGGGTGTGTATGAAACGTCATGCCCGCTAACCTACGGGCGACGCGTAAATTTTGGGTGTCAGATCCGCTCGCCGCTCAGCCTTTGGCAGACCATGTCGAGCTGACCGAGCGTAGAATAGCCGATGGTGATCGTTCCGCCCTTTTCGCTGAAGACGATGTCGACGTTCAGTCCCAGCACATCGCCCAGTTGCCGTTCGAGCGCGCGCAGATCGGCATCGCCGGCACCATCGCCCCCTGCGTCGTTCGACGACGGGCGCGGCGCCCGCGCTGGCTTGCCGTTGCGCGGTTCGCGGGCGTTGCGCGCCAGTCGTTCGGCATCGCGCACCGACAGCCCCTTGGCGACGACCTTCTCGGCGATCGTTTCGGCGCCCGGCACGTTGATGAGCGCGCGGGCATGTCCCATGCTCAACCGCTGGTCACCGACCATGTCCTGGATCGGCTTGGGCAGGTCGAGCAGCCGCAACAAATTGGTGACGTGGCTGCGCGACTTCGCGACCAGATGCGCCAGCGCCTCCTGCGTGTGACCGAATTCGTCGATCAGCCGGCGATAGCCTTCCGCCTCCTCAATTGCGGTCAGGTCGCGCCGCTGGATATTTTCGACCAGCGCGATTTCCATCGTCTCGGCATCGGTGAAGTCGCGGACGACCACCGGCACCTCATGCAGATGCGCCCGCTGCGCCGCACGCCAGCGACGCTCACCGGCAACGATCTGAAAGCCCTTGCCATGCGGACGGACGACGATCGGCTGGATGACGCCGCGCGCCGAGATCGATTCCGCCAGCTCGTCGAGCGCCGATTCATCGAAGAAGCGACGCGGCTGTCCGGGCAATGGCGACAGGGCGGTCACCGGCATCTGCCGTACTCCGCTCGGCGGCCCGGCATGACGCGGGGTCGAACTCTCGCCATCGGGTTCACCCAATAGCGAGCTGAGCCCCCGGCCCAGTGCGCCCGACCGTGGGCGGCGCGGAGCTGCCTGTTCGCTCATGCCGCCTCCGCCAGACCGGGCAGCCGGGCAATTACTTCGCGGGCAAGCGCGATATACGCTTCCGACCCGGCGCAACGATAGTCGTAGATGAGCGCCGGCATGCCGTGGCTAGGTGCCTCGGACAGACGGACGTTGCGCGGGATCACCGTATCGAACACTACTTTCCCCAACACCGCGCGCACATCGTCCGATACCTGATCGGTCAGCCGGTTGCGGCGGTCATACATTGTCAGCACCACGCCGAGGATCGCCAGCCCCGGATTGAACCGGCCGCGGATCCGCTCGACGGTCGTCAGCAACTGGCTAAGCCCCTCCAGCGCGAAGAACTCACACTGCAGCGGCACCAGCAGCGCATGGCTCGCCACCATGGCGTTGATCGTCAGCAGGCCCAGCGACGGTGGGCAGTCGATCAGGATCACGTCCCACTTGCCGCCGCTCGCCTCGACCACCCGATCGAGCCGGTGCGTCCGCGCCTCGAACTCGATCAGCTCGATTTCGGCACCTGACAGATCAACCGTCGCCGGGACGATCGACAGGCGCGGTACCCGCGTCGGGATTGCTGCTTCGTGCAGCATCATGTCGCCGACCAGCAGGTCATAGGTCGAATATTCACGATCGTTGCGGCCGATGCCCAACCCGGTCGAGGCATTGCCCTGCGGATCGAGGTCGAGGATCAGCACATCCAACCCGGTCGCGGCCAGCGCCGTACCGACGTTGATCGCCGTGGTGGTCTTGCCGACGCCCCCCTTCTGGTTCGCGATGGCAATGCAAATCATGCTTGGTGCACTCCCCTGGCGACCACGATCGACGATGTCGGATCGGTAATACTGTGTTCCACGTGAAACGTCCCGCGCCACGCGGCGCGCGCTTCGACCAGTTCCTCGGTCGCCGAACGTCCCTTGGGCAACACCCATATCGTATCGCCGTCGCTATGCCGATGGCCGATTGCGAATAAGGCGGCGAGTTTTGCGACGGCGCGCGCACTGATGATCGCCGCCGGACGGGTGGTCGGCAGCTTCTCGATCCTCGCCTGATGAACGACGATATTGGCCAGATCGAGATCGTCGGCGATCGCCGCCAACAACGCGGCGCGTCGTGCGCGCGGTTCGACCAGTACAACCTGCCGATCGGTCAGAATCGCTGCGACAATCCCGGGAAAGCCGGCCCCCGATCCGATATCGATCCAGTCGCCGGCATTTGCCGTTTTCGCCAACGGGATCAGCTGCGCCGAATCCAGCACATGCCGTTGCCAGATACGATCGACCGTCGATGCCGCAATGAGGTTCTGGTTCTCGGTCTCCGCAACAATCCGATCGGCAAAGCGCGCCAGCATGGCCGTCCGCTCCGCCCCGAACCGTTCGTCGATCCACGCCCGCGCTTCGGCTTCGGTCATGCCGCCAGCTTGCCCGAACGATGGTGCAGCAGGATCGCGACCAGTGCCGCCGGGGTCACGCCCTGAATGCGCCCGGCCGCCGCCAACGTATCGGGTGCCGCCGACGTCAGACGCTCCACCATTTCATTGGAAAGGCCGGGCACCGCCCGATAGGCGAAGTCGTCCGGCAGCTGCACATGATCGCCCTTCGCCGCCGCCAGTTCCGCTGCCTGTCGTTCGAGATACGGGGCATAGCGCGCGTCTTCGATCAATTCACCCAACACGTCATCCTGTCCGTCGATCCCGAGATGCTCCGGCCGAACCCCCGACACCAGCAGCCATTCACCGCCGCTGCGGGTATCGGTCCCTGCGACCGGCGCACCGTTGGTGGCCAGCGCGGTTGCCGAATGCCGGGCCGACAGCTGCTCCAGCAACACCGAACGCCGTTCGCTCCGCTTGGCCTGTTGCGTGATCCGCCCGGCCGACAACAGACCCGCAGCAGCACCGATCACGCCAAGCCGGGTCGCCGCATTGTCCGACCGGAGATGCAGCCGATACTCCGCACGCGCGGTCATCATCCGGTACGGCTCCGACACCCCCTGCAACACCAGATCGTCGATCATGACGCCGATATAGCTACTCTCGCGCGACAGGATCAGCGGCTCGAATCCCAGCGCCTCGCCGGCGGCGTTCGCGCCGGCGATCAGCCCCTGCCCGCCCGCCTCTTCATAGCCGGTCGTGCCGTTGATCTGTCCCGCGAAATACAGCCCGCCCAGCGCCCGCAACGCAAGCGTGGCCCCGAGCGCGCGCGGATCGATATAGTCATACTCGACCGCATAACCCGGCGTGACGATGTCGACGCGTTCCAGCCCGGCGACACTGCGCAGCATTGCCAGCTGCACATCGGTCGGCAGCGAGGTCGAGACGCCGTTGGGATAGACCAGATGCGTATCCAGCCCCTCGGGTTCGAGGAAGATCTGATGCCCGTCACGGTCGCCGAACCGATGCACCTTGTCCTCGATCGACGGGCAATAGCGGGGACCACGCCCCTCGATCGAACCGCTGAATAGCGGCGACCGGTCAAGCCCGGCGCGGATGATGTCATGCGTCTCGGCCGTCGTCCGGGCGATCGCGCAGGCAAGTTGCGGCAGTCGCTTCGCCGGATCGGACCGCGGCGACATCGTCCATATATCCGCATCGGACGGCTGTTCAGGAAGTGCCGCCCAATCGATCGTCCGGCCATCCAGCCGCGGCGGTGTCCCCGTCTTCAACCGGGCGATCGGCAACGACAAGTCGCGCAGCTGCCGACCCAGTCGGGTCGCCGCCCGCTCGCCGACCCGGCCCCCGATCGATCGCTCCTCGCCCCGAAACATCGTACCGGCAAGGAACGTACCCGTCGCAAGAACGACTGTCGGCGCTGCGATCCGGGTACCGTCGGCCAGTTCGACCCCGGTGACCCGGCCCGCGTTGGTCGTCAGCGCGGTGATATCGCCCGCCAGGATCGTGAGCTTGGGGTGCGCCAGCAATCCCCGCACCGCCTGCGCATAGCGGACCCGATCGGCCTGGACCCGGGGCCCCTGCACCGCCGATCCCTTCGACCGGTTGAGCATACGGTGATGGATCGCCGCAGCATCGGCGGCGCGTCCCATCAGCCCGTCGAGCGCATCGATCTCGCGAACGATATGCCCCTTGCCCAACCCGCCGATCGCCGGGTTGCACGACATCGCCCCGATCCGCGTCGGATCGAAATCGATCAACAGCGTCGTTGCGCCGCGTCGCGCCGCTGCCGACGCTGCTTCGGTACCGGCATGGCCGCCACCGACGATGATTACATCAAAGGTCATGTACTGGGTTCCACGTGGAACATCATTTGCCGATACAGAAGCGTCCGAACAGATCGTCAAGAACCGCTTCGGTCGCGCGCATTCCGGTCAGCGCCGCGAATGCCTGAACGCCATAGCGCAATTCTTCGGCCAGCAACAGCGGGTCGAGCTGCGTTGCAGCACGTCGCAGCGCCGCCGCCGCTGTCCGGGCGTGGCTTGACTGCCGCTGGTTCAGTGCCAGATCATCGACCTTCGGCAGCATTGTCGACGCTCGCTCCGTCAGCGCCTGCCAAAGTTCGGACAGCCCCTCCCCCGTTTCGGCGGACACCGCGACACGATCCGCCGGAACAGCTTCGCCACGGACGTCGCTGCGTGGATGTAAGGCAAGAACCGATGCGGCTTGCGGCGGCGCGTCGTCGCCCAACCACAGCACGATATCCGCAGTCGCGATCGAGTCCGTCGCACGATCGATTCCGATCCGTTCGACCGGATCGATGGCTTCGTTCCGCAACCCGGCCGTGTCGAGGAACAGCCATGCGATCCCCCCGCGCGTCACCGGAATCTCGATCACATCGCGCGTCGTTCCCGCGAGCGGCGACACGATCGCTGCCTTGCGACCGACCAATGCATTGAGCAACGTCGACTTGCCAGCATTGGGCGGTCCGGCCAGCACGACGCGGATGCCATCGCGCAGACGTTCGACCGGTGGCACTGCCAGCACTGCATCGATCGTATCGGCCAGTGTCGCCGCCTCGCGCCGGACGCCAGCCAGCACGTCGTCGCCGGCATCAACATCATCCTCATCGGCATGGTCGAGCACCGCCTCGACCATCGCCGACAGCCGCGTCGCAATGGCCGTCCAGTCCGCCACCGCGCGCCGCAATCGTCCGTCGCTATTGGCCAAGGCCATCCGCCGCTGCGCATCGGTTTCGGCCGACAATAGATCGCCAAGCCCTTCGGCTTCGGTCAGGTCGATGCGACCATGCGTCAGGGCACGCCGGGTGAACTCGCCGGGCTCGGCCACCCGCAGCCCGTCCATGCCGGACAGCGCCCGCTCGACACCGGCAACGACCGCCCGCCCGCCATGCAGATGCAGTTCGACCAGATCTTCGCCGGTCGCGGTCATTGGTCCCTGGAAGACCAGCACCAGCGCACGATCGAGCAACTGGTTATCCGCAGGGTCGCGTAGCGCACGGACGCCGGCATGCCGTGGTCGCGGGACGTTACCCGCCAACCGGGTGGCCGCACCGATTGCACCGGCACCGGAAATGCGCAGTACGGCGATCGCGGCGGGCGGACGTCCGCTCGACACCGCAAAAATCGTGTCAGCCGCCACGGCCCGCCGTTTCGAACATCTTGCGCCAGAACGTCATACCCGCCTCGCCCATCGGCGCCCAGCTCTGCATCAGCTGGTTCAGCAATTCGGGGCTGGCCCCCTTTTCCATCGTTTCGCCCAGCATGGCGACATAACGTTCGTGGATAGGCGTGAAGTCCGGCAAGCCCATCGCGCGCCGGGCTTCCTCCGGGGTGCACTCGACTTCGACGTTGATCTTCATGGCAGCCCTTCGCGTGGGAGTGATTGCACCACGATAGGCGGAAATTGCCCGGAATGCGACAACGCCCGCATTTCCGGGTGGGAAAGCGGGCGTTGGGTCTGGGGCGGACGCGGGCGTGGCCCGCGTCGTCGGTCGGGGCGTTGCCCCGCCGGCCGGATCGGCGCGTCTTCTGCGACAGCATGTCGCAGGGCGCGCTCGATCACTGATTCATGCTGTCGAAGAAATCTTCGTTGGTCTTCGAATTCTTCATCTTGTCGAGCAGGAACTCCATCGCGTCGATCGTGCCCATCTGCATCAGGATGCGGCGCAGGACCCACATCTTCGACAGCTTGGTCTTGTCGACCAACAGCTCTTCCTTGCGGGTGCCCGACTTGCCAACGTCGAGTGCCGGGAAAATGCGCTTGTCCGCGACCTTGCGGTCGAGGACGATTTCCGAATTGCCGGTGCCCTTGAACTCTTCGAAAATCACTTCGTCCATGCGGCTGCCAGTATCGATCAGCGCGGTGGCGATGATCGACAGCGACCCGCCTTCCTCGATATTGCGCGCCGCACCGAAGAAACGCTTCGGCCGCTGCAGGGCGTTCGCATCGACACCGCCGGTCAGCACCTTGCCCGACGACGGCACGACCGTGTTGTAGGCACGGCCGAGACGCGTGATGCTGTCGAGCAGGATCACGACGTCCTTCTTGTGCTCGACCAGCCGCTTGGCCTTCTCGATCACCATTTCGGCGACCTGGACGTGGCGTTGCGCGGGTTCGTCGAAGGTCGAGGACACCACCTCGCCCTTTACGCTGCGCTGCATGTCGGTGACTTCTTCCGGGCGTTCGTCGATCAGCAGGACGATCAGGAACACTTCGGGATGGTTGTCGGTGATCGCCTTCGCCATGTTCTGCAACATGACGGTCTTGCCGACGCGCGGCGGCGCGACGATCAGCGTGCGCTGGCCCTTGCCCTGTGGCGACACGATGTCGATCACCCGCGCCGACTTGTCCTTGACCGTCGGGTCGAGCTGATCGAGCGTCAGCTTGCTCTCGGGATACAGCGGTGTGAGGTTGTCGAAGTTGACGCGGTGACGGACCGCATCGGGATCGTCGAAATTGACCGACACCAGCTTGCTCAGCGCGAAATAGCGCTCGCCATCCTTCGGCGCGCGAACCTCGCCCTCGACGGTATCGCCGGTGCGCAGGCCATGCTTGCGCACCTGGTTCGGCGAGACATAGATATCGTCCGGCCCGGCCAGATAATTGGCCTCTGGACTGCGCAGAAAGCCGAAGCCGTCCTGCAACACTTCGATCGTGCCGACGCCCATGATTTGCTCGCCATTCTCGGCGCGCGCCTTCAGGATCGCGAACATCAGGTCCTGCTTGCGCATCGTCGACGCGCCTTCGACCCCGAGTTCCTCGGCCATCGAGACCAGTTCGGCGGGGGCGTGTTTCTTTAAATCTTTGAGATGCATCGGGGGGTGGTCCAGATCAGCGATGAGGAGGCAAGGTCGGCAAAGACAAGCGGACGCAAGCGGCTGGGACGGGCGCACCGAGGACCGGGCACCACTGCCGGATGGACTAGGTCGCGGCTCGCTTCAAGTCAAGCGTATCGCCCTGCTAAAACGGCTTCACCACCGCCAGCACCACCGCCGCGATCGCCGCCAGCGCCGGCAGTTCGTTCGCGAGCCGCAACTGCCTAGGCGTCAGCGTCGGCCGCCCCGCCGCCAGCTTGCGCGCATAGCCGACCGCCCAGCCATGATAGGCGCTGAGCAGCACCACTACGAGCAACTTGGCATGGAGCCACCCCAGCCCGGCCCCGCCGTCGAACAGGCCAACGTTGGCGGCGAGCAGCAGCCCGAGCACCCAGACGATCACCATCGCCGGCGTCAGGATCATCCGCCGGAGCAACGCCTCACGCCGGATCCAGCGCGGCGGCTCGGCCGGGTCGGCAAGCCCTTCCTGATGATGCACCAGATAGCGCGGCAGCATGAACAGCCCCGCCATCCAGAAAATGACGAACACGATATGCGCCGCCTTCACCCAGAGATACGCGCTGCCCAGAAACCCGCTCATGCCCGGCGCACCCGCGCCACCAGTCGCTCGACATGCGCGATCGGTGTGTCCTGCTGGATGCCGTGGCCAAGGTTGAAGACATGCGGCCGGTCGGTGAATGCCGCCAGCACCCGGTCGACCCCGGCATCGAGCGCCTCGCCCCCGGCGATCAGCAACAACGGATCGAGATTGCCTTGCACCGGCAGGCCCGCCGGCAATGCCGCGTTCGCCCAGACCGGATCGACGGTCTCGTCGAGGCCAATCGCATCGACCCCCGTCTCGCGCGCATAGGCGGCGAGCTTGCCACCCGCGCCCTTGGGGAAACCGATGATCGGCACGGTACACCGTGCCCGCAGTCCCTCGACGATCGCCACCGTCGGCGCGATCACCCAGCGTTCGAACTCGGCCGGCGCAAGACTGCCCGACCAGCTGTCGAACAGCTGTACCACCTCGACCCCGGCCGCGACCTGCCCCGCCAGATAGTCGATGGTCATCGAGACGATCCGGTCGATCAGCGTCTGCACCGCTGCCGGATCGCCATAGGCCATACGCCGGGCCTCGGCCTGTTCCCGGCTACCCTTGCCTGCGATCATGTACGTGGCGACCGTCCACGGCGATCCTGCGAAGCCGAGGAAGGTCGTCGTCGCTGGCAGGGAAGTCGCCACACCGCGAACCGTCGCATAGACCGGGTCTAGGATCGTCGTATCGGGCACCAGCGCGTCGATCCCCGCCCGCGTCCGCAATTCGGGCGCCAGTCGCGGCCCCTCGCCCGCCTCGAACCACAGCTTTTGCCCCAGCGCGTTCGGCACCATCAGAATGTCACTGAACAGGATCGCCCCGTCGAACGCGAAGCGGCGCAGCGGCTGCAACGTCACTTCGGTCGCGGCGGCCGGGTCGTTCACCAGATCGAGGAAGCCGCCCTTCTCGGCACGGAGCGCGCGATATTCGGGCAGATACCGCCCCGCCTGCCGCATGAGCCACAGCGGCGGCACGGACGGCTTTTCCCCGGCCAGCACCTGGAGAAGCGGTTTCGGGGATGCAGGACCGGTCAGCGTCGTCGCTCCTCTACCAAGAAGTAGAATCTAATAGGGTTGTTGGAAGTAGTTGGGCGGTGGGTAACGGGGCTTATGGTGGATTACCCGAAATGCCAACAGATTGACGGGACGAAACCCACGCGAGTCCGCCGATTCCCCGAATGTCATCCCCGTTATCCACAGGCTGTGGATAAAATTGCGGCCTGTGTCGGGATTGTGGATAACTCGGGATCGATATCGGGCTTTTCCACAGCTTGGCGGCGGGGGCGAGTTACGCTAGCCCCTGCCCCCGAGTTATCCACAGCCTTGTGCAGAAAGGCCCCGTATGCGGCTGCACCTCCACCTTCTGTCCGACTCCACCGGCGAGACGCTGGAGAATATCGCCAAGGCGGCGCTGGCGCAGTTCGACGATGTCGATACGATGCGCCATTTCTGGCCGATGGTGCGATCCGAAGCGCATCTCGAACGCATTCTGACCGAAATCGCGGTCAATCCCGGACTGGTCCTCTACACGCTGGTCAATCCGGCGATCCGGCGGATGCTGGAGGCACGCTGCGCCGCGCTGGGCCTGCCGATCGTCGCGCC
This sequence comes from Sphingomonas sp. Leaf62, assembly GCF_001421915.1. NCBI lineage: Bacteria > Pseudomonadati > Pseudomonadota > Alphaproteobacteria > Sphingomonadales > Sphingomonadaceae > Sphingomonas > Sphingomonas sp. Leaf62. Next base: position 181,861 of record NZ_LMLN01000002.1, read on the forward strand.
GATGGACGCGGTCAGCCATGCGCTGTCGAGCCTGCTGGGGCAGGAGGCGAAGGCGCGTCCGGGGCGGCAGCACAGCCTCGACGCCGCCTATTTCGCGCGGGTCGATGCGATCCAGTGGACCATCGCCCATGACGACGGCATCGCGTCGGAGGATTGGGAAGAGGCGGACATCGTCCTCGCCGGCGTCTCGCGGTCCTCCAAGACGCCGACGTCGATCTATCTCGCCAATCGCGGGTACAAGACCGCCAATATCCCGATCGTCGTCGAAAGCCCGCCGCCGCCGATCCTGTTCCGGCTGAACAGCCCGCTGGTCGTCGGGCTGACGACCAGCGCCGACCGGCTGATCGCGATCCGCCGCAACCGGCTGTTGTCGCTCAACCAGATGCCCGACACCGATTATGTCGAACAGGATGCGGTGGTGCGCGAGCTGTCGTTCGCGCGGCGGATGTTCGCCGACAATGGCTGGCCGGTGATCGACGTCACCCGCCGCTCGATCGAGGAAACGGCGGCGGCGATCATCACCCTGTGCAACGAACGCCGTATCGAGCCGCGCGCATGAGCTTCGTCCTCGCCTCGATGAGTGCGACCCGCCGCGCCATGCTCGATGCCGCCGGCATCCCGCACGACGCGATCCCCAGCGGCCTCGACGAAGAGGCGGCGAAGGCGGCGCTGGCCGGCGAACATCTAAAACCTCGCGACCTTGCCGACGCACTCGCCGAAATGAAGGCGATGCGCGCCGCGACCCGCGTCGGCGGGGCGATGGTGCTCGGCGGAGATTCGGTGGTGGCGCTGGCCGACGGTACCGTCCTCGACAAGCCGGTCGACCGCGCCGATGCCGCCGCGCATCTGCGCGCGCTGTCCGGTGGACGCCACGACCTGTTCAGCGCGGCGGTGTTCGTCGAGGGTGGTCGTCCGGTCTGGCGGCATATCGGCCATGCCAGACTGACCGTCCGGCCGCTGTCCGACGCCTTTATCGAAACCTATCTCGACGCCGAATGGCCGGCGATTGCCGGCTGCGTCGGCTGTTTCCGGATCGAGGGGCCGGGCGTGCAGTTGTTCGACCGGATCGACGGCGATCACTGGACGATCCTCGGCATGCCCTTGCTCGAAATCGCGCGCTATCTGCGCCAACGGGGAATGTTGCCCGCATGAAGCCCTATGCCGAAGTGATCGGCGATCCGATCGCCCAATCCAAATCGCCGCTGATCCACGGCTTCTGGCTCGACCAGCTCGGCATCGATGCCGAGTATAAAAGGTTCCACGTGAAACCGGCGGCGTTGGCCGACTATTTCGCCGCGCGGCGGACCGATCCGAACTGGCGCGGCTGCAACGTCACCGTCCCGCACAAGCTGACCGCACTCGACCATGTCGCCGATCCGGGCGATGTGCGCGGATCGATCGGTGCGATCAACACCGTGTTCCGCGGCGAAGGCGGCGACTGGATCGGGACCAACACCGACGCGGCAGGTTTCCACGCTCCGATCGCCGGCCTCGACCTGATCAGACAACCGGTCGCGGTGATCGGTGCCGGTGGTGCCGCTCGCGCGATCCTGTTCGCGCTGTCGAAACTGGGCGTCGGCCGGGTAACCGTCCTCAACCGCAATCCGCTCAAGGCCGCCGCGCTGCTCGCAACCTTCGGGTTGAAGGGCGACGCGCTGCCGCTGACCGCGCCGCTGCCGTCGGTCAGGCTGCTGGTGAATGCCAGCACACTCGGCATGACCGGCCAGCCCCCGCTCGCCATTGATCTCGCGCCGCTGCCGCAGGATGCGGTGGTCTATGACGCGGTCTATGCGCCGATCGAAACGCCGCTACTGGCGCAGGCGCATGATCGCGGGCTCGACACGGTCGACGGCCTCGAAATGCTGGTTGGGCAGGCGGCGCTGGCGTTCGAACTGTTCTTCGGTGCCGCCCCGCCCCGCGATCGCGACGACGAACTGCGCGAACGACTGGTGGCGTGACCCATATCCTCGGCCTCACCGGCTCGATCGGGATGGGCAAGTCGACGGTTGCCGGAATGTTTCGTGATCTCGGCGTGCCGGTGTTCGATGCCGATGCGACCGTACACAGGCTGCAAGGACCGGACGGTGCGCTGCTCCCGGCGATCGAAGCGGCTTTCCCCGGCACGACCGGACCCGACGGCCTGCACCGCACAATCCTGCGCGACCGGATCTTCGACGACCCGGCGGCGCGCAATCGGCTCGAAGCGATTGTCCATCCCGCCGTCGCGGCCGAGCGGCAACGCTTCCTAGACGGCCATGCCAACGCACCGTTGGTCGTGCTCGACGTCCCGTTGCTGTTCGAAACCGGCGGCGATGCGCGATGCGACTCGGTCGCCGTCGTCACTGCCGCGCCCGATGTCCAGCGCGCGCGCGTTATGGCGCGCCCGACCATGACCGAGTCGGCCTTTGCCGCGATCCTCGCCTCGCAACTGCCCGACGCCGAAAAACGGCAGCGCGCGACGCATCTTATCCACACCGACACGACACTCGCCGCGACCAGGGCGCAAGTCGCCGCGCTCGTCGCTTGCATGGGGGGCGGCGAAGGCGGATAAGGTCGCAATGCGCGAGATCGTGTTCGATACCGAAACCACCGGCTTCAAATTTGCGGAAGGCGACCGGCTGGTCGAAATCGGCTGCGTCGAACTGGTCAACCGGGTCGAGACCGGCAATGTCTATCATGCCTATTTCAACCCCGGTCGATCGATGCCCAAGGAAGCGGAGGCGGTCCACGGCCTGTCCGATGCGTTCCTCGCCGACAAACCCGCCTTCCATACCGCGATCGACGATCTGTTGGCGTTCATCGGCGACAGCCCGCTAATCGCGCATAATGCGACGTTCGATTTCAGCTTTCTGAACGGCGAACTGGGTGCATGCGGGCGCGATCCGGTCTGTCTTACCCGCATGGTCGATACGCTGGCGATGGCGCGCAGCCGCCATCCCGGGGCCAAGCACACCCTCGACGCCCTGTGCGTCCGCTTCGGCATCGATCGCAGCCGCCGCGTGCTGCACGGCGCACTGCTCGACGCGCAGTTGCTGGCACAGGTCTATGTCGAACTGATGGGCGGTCGCCAGATCGGCTTCGGGCTCGACACCTCACCGACGATCATCGTCGAAACGGTCGGGATCGCTACGCCGGCAGCAGCACGTCCGGCGCGATATTTTGCGCCGAGTGCCGACGAACTTGCGGTCCACGCCGCCTTCGTCGCGACTTTGAAGGACCCGTTATGGGGCCAGTCTGCGACGTGAGGCGTTGACACCACCCGCTTTCAGCGGCTCACACGATTTCACAATGACGGAGGATTACATGGACATCCGGGTTTCGGGGCACCAGGTCGACACTGGGGACGCACTGAAGGAGATGGTCCAGGAGCGTCTCCAGGGCATCGCCGACAAATATTTCCAGCGCGCGATTTCGGCGAACGCGACCTTCAGCAAGGGGCCGCACGATAACGGCTTCGTATGCGACATCGTCTGCCACGTGACGCAGGGCCTCGTCCTGAAGGGGCATAATAGCGGACAGGAGGCGCAGGGCGCGTTCGTCGGTGCCGCCGACAAGATCGAAAAGCAGCTGCGCCGCTACACCCGCCGCCTGAAGGATCGCAACGCCGCACAGGTCGTCGCGATGAACGAGGCGGGTGGCTATGACAACGGCTTCGACAATGCCGGCTACACCGTCTTCGGCGGTGAGCAGGAGGAAGAGGAGGTTCCCGACGCCCCCCTCATCATTGCCGAAACCCGGGTCGACGTGCCCGATGCCAGCGTGTCCGACGCGGTGATGATGCTCGACTTGCGCAATACCAACGCTTTGCTGTTCAAGAACAGCGGCACCGGATCGTTCAATATGGTCTATCGCCGCCACGACGGCACGATCGGCTGGGTCGAGCCCAATCGCGCAGCCTGACTTGTACGATTTCCAGGATCTTTTGACGCCCGAAACGGTGCTGGCGAATAGCTCCGCCGGCACCCGCAAGGCGTTGTTTACCCACATCGCCTCCGTCGCCGCACCGGCGACGGAGGTCGATGCGAAGCTGCTTGCCGATCGCATGGCCGATCGGGAAAAACTGGGCACGACCGCATTCGGCGGTGGCATAGCCATCCCGCATGTCCGGTTCGACCCGCCCGGCGCGGTGCGCGGCGTCTTCTTGCGGCTGGCGCGTCCGATCGATTTCAGCGCGGTCGACGAATTGCCGGTCGATCTGATCTTCGCCCTGTTCTCCCCGGCCGATGCCGGCGGCGACCATCTGAAGGCGCTGGCCCGGGTTTCGCGCGCGCTGCGTGATGCGACGTTCCGGGCAAAACTGCGCGGGGCCGGTTCGGCCGACGCACTCTATGCATTGCTGTCGGGTGTCGAGGCGCGTGACGCTGCCTGACACGCCCGCCGGCGAAGCGGCGCATTTCCGGGCGTTGGAAGCACTCTATGCCGTCGCGCCGATCAACCGCATGTTCGATTCCCGGCTGGAAATCGTCGAGCCCGGCGTGGCGCGCATTCATTTCACCATCGATGAGCGCCATTTCCATGCCGCCGGCGCGGCGCATGGTACGACCTATTTCAAGATGCTCGACGATGCCGCCTTCTATGCCGCCAACAGTCTGGTGACCGACCGCTTTCTGCTGACCACTGCGTTCAACCTGCTGCTGCAACGACCGCTCGGTCCCGGACGGATCATTGCCGAAGGGCGCTGGGTCAGCGGCAAGCGACGCGTGTTCATCGCCGACGCGCATCTAATCGACGGCGATGGCGAGGAAGCGGCGCGCGGTACCGGCACCTTCATGAAAAGCCGCATCCCGCTCGCCACCCTGCCTGGCTACGCACAGGCATGAGCGACTGGCCGACGGCGTTGCGCGTCAACGCCTTTGTGCGCGCGGTGGAGAATGCCGGCGGCAGCGCGATGGTGCTCGCCCGGGGCGACCGGGATTCCGGTATCGTACTGCTGCTCGCCATCGATCGCGACGGGACCGTCCGCCTGTTCGAGCGCGAGCGCGATCTCGACGGACGATCGCGGATCGTCCAGCGCAAACCGGAGTTGGTAGGCGAAGCGGCGCTGACCGACTATTGGCGGGCACGTCGCACGCGTGACCCGGATATATGGGTGGTCGAGGCGATCGTCGCAGCAGTCGAACCGTTGGCCGCTGAAACGCTGTGGGCGAATTGACCTGTTAACCTTTGGGACCGTACCCGCTTTCCAACGAAGACAAGCGCTGGTCCGGTCAGGATTTCGATCGGTGGCGCAGTCGGGGGGCAGGCGCACGGGTTCCACGTGGAACGGGTTTGGCGTGCCGGTTCACCGCATAACAGTGACGACGGATGAAGCTGCGCTTCCCCATGGCGGTTGTTACCGCCATGACCTTTTTCGCCGGAACGGGCGCACCACTATCTGCCGAGGAAACCGCCTCGCCCGGACACGTTACCAACCTGTCCACCCCGGCAAAGGTTCCGGTGCAATTCGCCGCTCCTGCTGAAATCGTTCAGGATATTGCTGCCGCTAAGCCCGCCGTTGCGATCGACCCAGACAGCGATTTCGCCACGCTCGACGCCGCCGTCGCCGCCCAGACTGCGACGATCGACGACGCGGAACTCAACTGTCTCGCGATCGGCGTCTATTATGAATCGAAGGGTGAACCGCTTGCCGGGCAGCTCGCCGTCGCCGATGTCATCCTGAACCGCACCACATCGGGCCGTTTCCCGGCCTCGGTCTGCGGCGTCCTGACCCAGCGCGGCCAGTTTTCGTTCGTAAAAGGCGGCCGCCTGCCCGATGTCGATACCAGCCGTGCTGCATGGAAGACCGCCGTCGCCATTGCCCGCATCGCCACGCAGGATCTGTGGGACAGCCCGGCCGAAGGTGCCCTGTTCTTCCACGCCCGTCGGGTCAGCCCGAAATGGAGCCGCACCCGCGTCGCATCGCTCGGCAACCACATCTTTTATCGCTGAATTGCACCGACGGTCGCCGGAAGGCGCTTCCATCGTTCGCATAATGTTCTTATGATCGGCCGATGGCCAGTCTTGCCCTCGGCGTTCTGCCGCCCGCACCCGATCCCTATCCGCTGACCGCTGCCGAGGTTGCGCGCGGCGTCACCCGCATGTTGCTGGCCCATGATCTCACCGCGATGGCCGAAGTCCCGCTCGATGGCGGACGTCGCGCCGACCTCATGGCGATCGATGCCCGCGGACAGATCGTCATCGTCGAGATCAAGGTTTCGCGCGCCGACCTGCTCGGCGACGGCAAATGGACCGACTATCTCGGCTCCTGCGACCGCTATTTCTGGGCGGTCCCGGCCGGTTTCGATGTCGCACCGCTGCGCGGTGAGGCGTTCCTGCCCGATCGCACCGGCATCATCGTCGCCGACCGCTACGAAGCGACGATCCTGCGCGAGGCAGCGACGACCCCCCTGCCCGCCCATGTCCGCAAACGCTGCACCCTTGCCTTTGCCCGCCGCGCCGCCCGCCGGCTGATCGGTGCGATCGACCCGGACGCGATCCAGGGCTTCTGAGGCGGCGGTCGTCGTTTCGCGTCAAAACCGCCGCCACAGCGCTCCCGCTGCCCAGCCGAACCCGACCGACAGCAGCACCGCCGCCAGCCCGTACAGCACCGACGCATCCTGCGCCGCCATCGCCACGAACCGCTCGAATCCCGATTTGCGGATATCGATCTCGCGCACGGCGGCGGCCAGCACGCGGCCGTCGCGGATCAGGAACGTCTCGGCTGTGAACGTCCCGACCGGAACCCGCGCCGGAATGGTGATGTTGGCGCGGTATAGCACGTCGTCGGTAATCTCGACCGCGTTCGGTGCCTCGACATACAGTCCGGCACGCTGCCGCACCGTGACGAACCCCTTGGCAAAGCGCGCCTGATCTTCGGCGGACGTGCCCGCGCTGGGCGATAATTGCAGGCTGTCGAGCCCCAGTTCGTAGATCGCCCGCGTCCGTTCGTCGACGATCCGCTCGATCGGCCGCGCCGATGCGATCGCGTAGAAGGACGGAGCGGAGCGGTAGCGCATCTGGTCGGCGTTAACCCAGATTCCGGCAACCTTTTCCTTCTCGCGCACCACGATCGATTCGGGTGGCCCCTTGACGACCACCACGACCTCCGCCGGGGTATCGCCCTGCGGCACCCGCCCGCCGGGATAGAGGATTGCGCCGAACAGCAGCAGTTCGGCACCGGTAAAGCTGTACGCGATTCGCACGTCGCGGGTCGATACGTCGGGGACCAGCACCGGTGCCGCCGCCGCCATCGTCAGCGGGGCCAGCAGCGCGAGGATCAGCGCCCGCTTCATACCGGTTGCACCGTAAAGATATCGTCGGGCCGCCATCCTAGCCCGAGCGCCATGCGGAACGCCACCGCCAGCACGATGATCGCCAGCGCGAGCCGCAGATATTCGGGCTTGGCCCGTTGCGCGAACCGCGCCCCGATCTGTGCCCCGGTCACCGATCCGATCAGCAACAGCACCGCCAGCACGATATCGACCGCCTTGGTCGTCAGCGCATGGATCATCGTCGCCGCCGCGGTGACGAACAGGATCTGGAACAGCGACGTGCCGACCACCACCCGCGTCCCCATGCCGAGCAGATACAGCATCGCCGGCACCAGGATGAACCCGCCACCGACCCCCAGCAGCACGGTCAGGATGCCGGTCGCGAACCCCAGCAACAACGGCGCGAACGGCGAGATATACAGCCCCGACGCATAGAATCGCCACCGCAGCGGCAGCGCCGCGACCAGCGGATGGTGGCGTCGCCGCGCCGGTCGGGGCGGAATCGCGCCACGCAACACCCGCACGGCGACGATCGCCTCCTTGAGCATCAGCGCGCCGATCGACCCGAGCATCACCACGTACAGGATGGCGATGACGGTATCGATCTGCCCGCTCGATTGCAGCAGCCGGAAGATGCCCGCGCCCGCGATCGATCCCAGCACGCCGCCGGCGACCAGCACCCATCCCATACGGAAATCGACGCCGTCTCGCCGCAGATGCGCGAACACGCCCGACACGCTGGCCCCGGTCACCTGGCTGGCGGCCGACGCGGCGGCGACGGTCGGCGGAATGCCATAGAAGATCAGCAGCGGCGTGGTCAGAAACCCGCCGCCGACGCCGAACATCCCCGACAGGAACCCCACCCCGCCGCCCAGCAGGACGATGACCAGCGCATTGACCGACAGGTTGGCGATGGGAAGGTAGAGATCCATGGTCGCCCCGGTTACCGCGTTCGTGGCGCTTCGGCCAGCCAGACGCCTTAGACCCTGTCTGAAAACGCGCGGATGCGCGTTTTGCGGTACCGGTACCGCCTTGAAACTCGCTCTACCGCGCGTTTCCAAACGCGCCCTTAAAAGTCGCTGCCCAGCGTCAGGGCCAGCCCCGATCCCGGTGCGGCGCGTCCCGCCACGCGTTGCCGCCAGTCGAGCGACAGCCGCACCGCCTGCTTCGCCACCGGCAGCACCACGACCGCCGATGGCCCGATATCGACGCGCGCGCCCTCACGCTGCGCCACGCCCCAGCTGCCGACACCGATCCGCAACCGGCCCGATCCGACGCGGTACAGCGCCCGCACCGCGCCATCGGCATAGGGTTGCGCTTCCGCGCGCAGGACGACACCTGCCTGACCATAGCCTTCGACGACGATCCGCTCGCCGATCATGCGGTCGAGTCCGGCGATCACCCCCAGCCCGGTGCCGTTCGCGCCGCGATCGAGCGCGATCCGCCGTTCGGCGACGATCGCCACCGGCCCCCCGCCCGGTCGCCATTCGACTCCGACGGCCGCCTCGCTCCCCTGCCCCGCCAGCGGTGCGGCGACGCGCCCGACGACCGCAAGCCGATCGTTCGCGGCAACCGGCAGTCGCAGCCGCACCCCGGCCTGTCCGCCCCCGAGTTGCACCGGTCCGCCCGTCGCCGACCCGCCACGCACCGCCATCCACGCGCTGCCGGTCAGCCCCGGCCGGGCGACCGTCGGCGGCAGATCGGGTCGCGGCAGGACGGGCGTTTCCGCAACCGCGTTGTCGGGCAACGCGACCGCTGTCGCGACCGGCGCGACCAACGCAAAGTCCACCCGGTCAAGCGGCACGGCGCCAACCACGGAACGATTCTTCTGTGGATAAGACGGTGGAAAAGGGACAGTAGAACCCTGTGGATAACTCGTGCGTAACCCGTGCGCAGTCGCCACCGGTGCCGCCACGACCCGCGGCATCCCCAGCCCCGCCGCACCCCGTGTCACCACCTCCACCGCATCGGGCAGCAACAGCACCACCCGCATACCGATCCAACCGGCGGTGACGACCGCCAGAAATCGCACCGGTCGCCCCCGCCCCGGTGTCATCGGGCGGCCAGATCGGTTGGAAAATGATGCGCGGTCTTGTCCCAGCGGACCGGCTGCCCGCGCAGCAGCGCGGCATAGCGGATTATCGCCCGCCGCGCCGCGAACAGCGCGACGAAATTGCCGACGAAGACGCGCGGAATCGACCGCAGCGCCTCGCCCCGGCCATAGGCGCGCCGCACCATTTCGAACCGGACCGCCATCCGCCACCCGAACAGCGCGACATTGGCGAACAACACCCACAACATGCCCGTTTCGACCGACGCTGGTTCGCTGCCGCGCCACCAATGCAGCGCTTTGTCGATGCCCCATGTCACCAGCGCGATATAGGCGATCGCCAATACCGGGATCGCGAGGATGGTGCGCCGGTCGCGCATCCGCATCCAGTGATCGCGCCATCCGCGATGCCAGCCGGTACGGTCCCATCCTGCCAGCGCGATCCCGGTCATCCAGCGCGCCTTCTGCCGGATCGCGGTGCCGAGGGTCGCCGGAAAATAGGCCCGCACCGCGACCGGTGGCCCGTCCGGCGTTTCGAGCGCGCGGACGAACACCCCCCGCCCGCCCAACGCGCGGACGGTCAGGCCCAGCTCGTAATCCTCGGTCAGGCTGGCATCGTCGAACGGCAAACCGCCACGCGACTCGGCGATCCGCGCCAGCATCGAGGTCGATATCGCGCAGCCGACCCCGGCGAACGGCAACCCCGCGCCCAGCGCATCGCGCACCGGCAATTGCCGCCCATGCGATTCGGCGAATTCATCGATATAATGGCCCGATACCCAGCGCGACGCCGGATCGGGCAGCGGCAGCACCGGGATCTGCACCGCATCGGCGCGGCGCAGCAGATGATCGTACAGCCGCAGCTCGCCGGGATGCACCACATCCTCCGCATCGTGCAGGACGATCGCGGTGAACGCCCTGCCCTCCGCCGCGCCATCGGCCAGCACCGCCCGCCACAGCGCGTTGAGGCAATCGGCCTTAGTGGTCGGGCCGGGATGCGGGTTCAGGACCAGCCGGACGCGCGCGTCCTGTGCCGCCACCGCCGTGATCGCATCGATCGTCGCCCGGTCGTTGGGATAGGCACCGGCATAGAGCCGCCAGTCGGGATGATCGAACCGGCCCAGCGTCGCGCGCAGCATCGCGCCGATGACCGCCGCCTCGTCCCATGCCGGCACCAGCACCGCGATCCGCCCGCAACAGGTCGCGACCGGGAAATCGGCCATGACCGGCACCCCCGATCGACGCCACCGCATCCGGATCGCCCGCACGATATAGGCGAGGTCGACCGCCAGATCGTCGATCCCGCCGATCAGAAATCCGATCGCGGCAAACAACATGGTTTCGCGCGCGATCCCGTCGATCCACGCGATCGCCGCGTCCATGACAGCCCCCGATATGCCCCGGCCGCGACGCTAGTCGGCGGCGCGGCGGATCGGCAAGCGGGCTCAGACTAAGGCATGAGTGGGATGGTCAACTATTTGTGCACTGCAATTGAACCCTTGCGAGTCCCGGACGTTCGCAAAAACGGTCCTAAATCCCCTTTCGGGACTGGTGCCCCTGCGCACCGGCCGCGCCGAGCGTACCGACGGCGCGGCCGAACCGCGGGCCGGGCATAAGGCCCAGCCCGTTGTTTTTACCGATAGAAATTACGGACTACGTCGATTACCCGCCCACGCCGGGCATCGACCAGCACGACGTCGTCATAGTGACGGACCCAGCGCTGATACCCGCGCGCGGGCGGCAGGCGATAACGGCCGGGATCGTTCACCCAATAACGCTGTCCATAAAAGGGACGCCCGATCGCCGCGCCGGGGCGAAATGCCTGATAGCGGAACGGCGCGTTCCAGTTGCCGCGCGCATATGGCCGGCGATGTGCGCCGTGCCCCGCGTCGCCCCGCCACTGCCGCTCGCGCAATGTCTGGCGATAATCGGCACGGGCGCGTTCCAGATCGCGGCGCTCGTCGCGGATGTCGCGGCGATCGCCATGGCGCAGCGCCTGTCGATATTCGTGCCGGGCATCCTGATACTCGGCCCGGTCGCGCCGCAATTCGCGCGTCGATTGTGCGGCGGCCGGTGCCGCCATGGTCGGTACGGCGACCGTCGCGGCCAGCACGGCTAGAATGATCTTACGCATATACGCTCTCCCGTCATCGGTTGATGAGGACGGAATGGGCGATTCGCGCTGAACGATCGGCGAATGCGGTTGTCAGCTTTTTGAAAGGGTTCAACGGAAGCGTTCGTCCACGCCTTAACCCGTCATCCCCGCACGCGCGGGGATACATCGCCGTGACGCCGTTGATGAAACGTCGGCGTCGATCCCGACCAGCGCGGGAAGGACGTTCGCCCTCCAGCCCTTACTGCTGGCCCGGCCCCGGCCCACCCGTGCCCGGCGCACCGACGGTGCCGATATTGCCGAACAGGTCGCTGAAGAAGTTCGATTCGCGGCCCAGCGTCGGCGTTTTCTTGTCCGACGGGCTGATCCCGACGACCTGATCGACGCCGGTCCGGTCGATCTTGGTCACGTTGCCGGCCTGATCGAAGGTGATCTTCAGCGTCGTCTGGTCGACGGCGCGCGGGCGGTTGAACGCCAGATTGCGGCTGTCGCGCGACAGATAGAACCATTCGCGGTCCGAAAACTGCCCGACGAAGGTCGGCGTGCCCAGCGTTTGCAACACCGACTGGCGGGTATCGACGCCCGGCTGCACCGCGTTGACCAGATCGGGATCGATCACATAGCCCTGATGGCTGCGCAGCTTCGTGCAGCCTCCCAGGCCCGCCGCGGCACAGGCGATCATCAGCGCCACTGCGCCACGGGTGGGGAAGCGAACCATAAAATCTCCGTCCAGCGAACGCGCGACCGGGCCACACCCGATTGCATCGCGCGGCCACGCGTTCAATATGACGGACCCGCGCCATCCACAAGCGCGCCCTTGCCTGCCGGAGAACCATGCGTCTGCCTCGCCTGTTCCGTCGTGCGCCGCCCCCACGGGTCGCCGCCACCCTGTACGACGCGGTCGTCGCGCGCGGGCGGCAAACTGCATGGTATCTCGACGGACAGGTGCCCGACACGCTCGACGGGCGGTTCGACATGATCGCCGCCATCCTGTCGATGGTCATGCTCCGGCTGGAGGGCGAGGGGGCAGGGGCCGCGCCCGCCGCGTCGCTCGCCGAATGTTTCGTCGACGACATGGACGGACAGCTTCGCCAGATCGGCTTTGGCGACATGGTCGTCGGCAAGCATATCGGGCGGATGATGGCGATGCTCGGCGGGCGGATCGGCGCGTATCGCGACGGGCTGGCCGACGGTTCGTTCGAATCGGCGCTGGTCCGCAACCTGTATCGCGGCGTCGAACCCGATGCCCATGCGCTCGTGTACGTCGCGGCGCATCTGCGCCGGCTGCGCGCCGCGCTCGACGCCGTGTCGGTCGATGATCTTCTTGCCGGAAAGCTGCCCGAATGATCCCCGAATTCCACCGCCCCGTCCGCATCGACCAGATCGGGGAGGGCGAAACCCGCCAGCATATCGCCGCCGATGCCGACGAACGCCGCCGGCTGATGGGGCGGTTCGGCCTGCTTGCGCTCGATTCGCTGGAGGCGGACTATAGCCTGCACCGCGACGCCGGCGGCATCATCGCCACCGGCCGTCTGAAGGCCGAGGTCGCGCAGCCCTGCGTCGCCAGCGGCGAACCGGTGCCCGAATCGGTCGACGAACCCTTCACCCTGCGCTTCCTGCCCGAAGGCAGCGTCGATGGCGGCGAGTTCGAGCTCGACGACGAAGCGATGGACACGATGTTCTATGCCGGTGGGTCGATCGATCTGGGCGAGGCAGCGGCCGAAACGCTGGCGCTGACGCTCGATCCCTATCCACGCAGCCCCCGTGCCGAGGAGGTGCTGCGCACCGCCGGCGTGCTGAAGGAGGAAGAGGCGGGGCCGTTGTCGGCGCTGGGTGCGCTGAAGGATCTGCTGAAGAAGTAACGCTCAGGCGAGGCCACGCGCCAGCAGCACGGCGACCGCATCGGCCACCGCCTCCGGCGTCCGATCCTCGTCCCACACGCCGTAGCGCAGCCCCAGAAACACGTTCATGCCCATGATCGCCCAGGCATGGACCTCCGACACGTCGGCCGACACCTCGCCGCGATCCGCCGCCGCGCGCAGCCGGGCGGCGATCCGGTCTGCCGTCGTCGAATAATGAAGCCGAAAGCTGGCCGGATCGACGAATTCGGCTTCGTCGATGATGCGGTAGATTTCCTTGTGCGCCCGCACGAAGCGGATGAACTCCAGCAGTCCGGCGCGCTCCGCCGCGATCTGCCCATCGGCTTGCGCGATCGCCGGGGCGACATGATCGCGCACCTGTGCCGACATATCGGCGACCAGTGCGCGGAACACCGCGTCCTTCGAGTCGAAATAGGTGTAGAAACTGCCCAGCGCCACGCCGGCCCGCCGCGTGATCGCGCTGATCGATCCTTCGTGAAATCCGTTTTCCCCGAATTCGGCGGCGGCGGCGTCAAGGATCGCGCGACGGGTGCGGCGGCCGCGTTCGGTGCGCGGCGTCTTGTCGTCGTCGGTGCTGCTCGCGCCCGTTTCGGCCATAAAACATACTCTCCCGGTCCGGGCATAAGTTGAAACCCGGTTCAGCTTTCAGTATAGCCAAGCACAACGACGTACAACCCGGCCAACGGGTGGCGTCCATGACAGGGAGAGGTCGATGCGTCGCACGTTCGGAATCCGCGCGGGTTTGTTGCTGGGGGCGGCGCTGGTCGCATCGCCCGTACTGGCGCAAACCACCGAAACACCACCCGAAACTCCCGCCGAATCGGCGTCGGTGGTCGAGGATCAGGGCGACGGCGACATCGTCGTCACCGCCCGCCGCCGCGCCGAAAGCGTCATCGACGTGCCCATCGCCATGTCGGTGGTGACCGGCGACCAACTGACCCGTAGCGGCGCGGTCGACATCACCGCGTTGCAGGACAAGACGCCCAACCTGACGCTGCAGATCGCGCGCGGTTCGAACTCCACGCTGATCGCGTTCAGTCGCGGCGTCGGGCAGCAGGACCCGCTATGGGGCTTCGAACCGGGCGTCGGCCTCTATCTCGACGACGTCTATGTCGCCCGGCCGCAGGGCGCGGTGCTCGACATCTTCGACGTGGAGCGGGTCGAGGTGCTGCGCGGGCCGCAGGGCACGCTCTATGGCCGCAACACCATCGGCGGCGCGATCAAATATGTGACCCGGCGGCTGGGCCACGACTTCGCCGGCACCGCCCGCGCCTCCTATGGCGCGTACAATCAGCTCGACCTGATCGGGCAGGTGACGGTGCCGATCGGCGATACGCTGTCGATCGGCGGCGCGGTCGCGCGGTACAAGCGCGACGGGTATGGCCGGAACCTGACCACCGGTGCCGACCAGTATGACAAGGACGTGCTGGCCGCGCGCGTCTCGGCTGAATGGACGCCGAGCGACAGCATCTTCGTGCGCGTCGCCGGCGACCGGACGCTCGACCGGTCGAACCCGCGCCACGGCACCCGGCTGCTGGGGAACGGCACCGATCCGCGCTATGCGCCGACCGCCAGCGTGTACGACACCCGCGCCGGGGTCGGCGATCGCAACCGGGTGGTGGCGCAGGGGCTGTCGCTGACCGGCGAGTTCCGGCTGTCCGACCTGCTCACCTTCAAATCGATCAGCGCCTACCGCGAAGGGGCGACCAACACCGTCATCGATTTCGACAATACCGCATTGCCGACGCTCGACGTGCCCGCCGAATATGACGACTGGCAATTCACCCAGGAACTGCAACTGTTGATCGAGGGGGAGCGGGTGCAGGGCGTCGTCGGCCTCTATTACCTCAACGCCGACGCGTCGGGCGCGTTCGACACGGTACTGGGCGGCCTCAACCTGACCACGCTGACCGCGGGACAGGTGCGGACCAAAAGCTATGCCGCGTTCGGCGACGTCAGCTATGACCTGACCGACCGGCTGAAGATCTCGGCGGGCCTGCGCTATACCAGGGACGACAAGACCGGCACGGTATTCCGCCGCAACTATACCGGCATCCGCAGCCCGGCGTTCGGCAATGCCGCTGCGGTGCCCGGCCTGATCCGCACCGATTACACCAACGACCGCAGTTTCGACCAGTTCACCCCGCGCGTCTCGATCGCGTATGAACCGCGGCAGGATCTGAACCTGTATGCGTCATGGGGCAGGGGGTTCAAATCGGGCGGGTTCGACATGCGCGGCGACGCGGTGTTCACCCCGACGACAGTGGGCGGCTATGATCCCGAAAAGATCACCAGCTATGAAATCGGCATGAAGGGCGCGTTCCTCGACCGTACCCTGTTCCTGAACATGGCCGGCTATTATTCGCGCTACACCGATCAACAGGTCACGATTCAGGTACCCAATGTGAATGGCGGCATCGCCAGCTTCGTCGACAATGCCGGCAAGGCGGACATTTACGGGCTGGAGATCGAGGGGCGGATGGTCCCGTCGCGCAATTTCTCGGCGCAACTGTCGTTCGGCTATACCAATGCCGAGTATAAGCAATTCCTGACCTTTATCGGCGGCGGCACCACGCCGGTCGATGTATCGGACCAGCGCGTGTTTCAGAATACGCCCGAATTCACCGCCGCCGCATCGTTCACCGCCTCGACCGATCTTGCCGGTGGTTCGTTGTCGGTCACGCCCGAAGTCACGCTGCGCAGCGATTATGCGCTGTTCGAAATCCCGACCCCTGCGCTCGATCAGGACGGCTACGCGCTGGTCAACGCCTCGGCCAACTGGCTTTCGGGGAGCGGCCGCTACCGCCTCGGCGTCGCGCTGCGCAACCTGACCGACCAACGCTATCGGGTAGGGGGCTATAACTTCCCCGGCGCGCTCTTCGGCAATTCGATCATCGGCTATTACGGCCCGCCGCGCACCGCGACCGCAACGTTCGAGGTCCGGTTCTAACTCCTCCCCGGTACGGGGAGGGGGACCGCCGCGAAGCGGTGGTGGAGGGGGGTGGCCACCTCCACCATGGTTGCGTACGCGGCGANCCTCCACCAGCTACGCTGGTCCCCCTCCCCGTGAACGGGGAGGATTTCTGAGGAAGTGCATGAAAAACCCCCGCATCACCCTCGCCATGTTGCTGCTGGTCTACAGCTTCAACTTCCTCGACCGGCAAATTCTCGCGATCCTCGCCCAACCGGTCCAGCGCGACCTCGGCCTCGACGACGGGCAGATGGGGATGCTGGGCGGCCTTGCCTTCGCCGTGCTCTATTCGACGCTAGCGATCCCCTTGGCGCTGATCGCCGACCGCACCAGCCGCACCTGGGTCATCACCATCAGCCTTGCCGTATGGAGTGCCTTCACCGCGCTATGCGGTACCGCGCAGAACTTTGCCCAGATGTTCCTGTACCGGTTGGGCGTAGGGGTAGGGGAGGCGGGCGGCGTCGCCCCCTCCTATGCGCTGATCGCCGATACCTTTCCCCCCGAACGGCGCGCCCGCGCGCTCGCCATCTATTCGCTTGGTATTCCCCTGGGCGCGGCGGGCGGCGTCCTGCTCGGCGGCTATATCGCGCAGGCGGTCGAATGGCGCACCGCCTTCTACGCGGTCGGGCTGGCGGGCATCGTCATCGCGCCGTTCTTCCGCCTGTTGGTGAAAGACCCGCCGCGTGCCGCCGTCGCCGCCGATCGTATCCCGGTCGGCCGCGTCTTCGGCATTCTCTCGCGCAAACCCAGTTTCTGGCTGCTCGCCTTCGGCGCGGCGGCGGGGTCGATGTGCGGCTATGGCGTCGGTTTCTGGATGCCCAGCCTGATGATGCGCAGCTTCGGCCTCGACCTGATCCAGACCGGCCAGTTCTTCGGTGCGCTGCTACTGACCGGCGGGGTGGCCGGCATCCTGCTCGGCGGTTCGCTCGGCGACCGGCTGGGCGCCCGTAACAAGCGCTGGTACGCCCTGCTGCCCGCGCTCTGCTATGTGCTCGGCACGCCGTTGTTCATTGCCGGGACGTTGTCGAACGGCTGGCTCGCGGCGTTCGCCCTGTTCGTGGTGCCGCAGGCGCTGGTCTATGTCTGGCTCGGCCCGGTGCTGACCGCCGTCCAGCATCTGGTACCGGCGCATATGCGCGCCACCGCCTCGGCCTGTTTTCTGCTCATCAACAACCTGATCGGGCTGGGGCTGGGGAGCTGGGTGGTCGGCCAACTGTCGAAGGGCCTTGCTCCAACCTATGGCAGCGAATCGCTCCGCTACGCGATCGCAGCGGCGCTGTGCCTGTATCTGGTCGCCGGTGCCCTGATGGCGCTTGCCAGCCGCCGGTTGGAGCGTGACTGGGTCGCGTGATGGGGTTCACGCGAAGGCGCGAAGAACGCGAAGAAGGGTAGATTTCACGCAGAGACTCAGAGACGCGGAGGGCCTTCCCCACCCGTCACCCCGGGCTCGACCCGGAGTCCCGCTTCTCCTTCTACGCCCGGCCAAAAGAAGAAGCGGGACCCCGGATCAAGTCCGGGGCGACGCGTGGGCGGGGTATGGCGACTTCATCATATGCCGCACCAGCGGCTCTCATCTGGCGCTCGGCTGCGCAGGGCACCGGCTCGCACGACCGCAACCCTCCGCATCTCGGCGCGAACTTCTACCCTTCGTGCCTTCGTGCCTTCGCGTGAACCCTACCGCTCGCGCGTCGCCGCGAACGTCACCTTGGAATACCGGTCGGCAATATACCCGACCTCCCACGCGCTCTTCGCCAGGAACACCGGGTTCCCGTCGCGATCCTTGGCCATTGCGGACCGATGCAGATCGGTGAACGCCTTCAGGTCGGTCGGATCGCCCGCCGAAATCCAGCGCGCGGTTTCGAACGGTGCCATTTCCAGCCCCGCCGCGACCTTGTATTCGACCTCCAGCCGGCTCAGCAGCACTTCGAGCTGCAACTGCCCGACCACGCCGATCACCCAGTTCGACCCGATATCGGGATAGAAGACCTGCGTGACGCCTTCCTCGGCCATGTCGTCGAGCGCCTTGCGCAACTGCTTGGTCTTGGTCGGGTCCTTCAGCACCACGCGGCGCAGGATTTCCGGCGCGAAGTTCGGCAGGCCGGTGAAGCGGACATCGGCCCGTTCCGACAGCGTATCGCCCACCCGCAGCGTGCCATGGTTGGGGATACCGATGATGTCGCCCGGATAGGCTTCGTCGGCCAGTTCGCGTTCGCGCGCGAAGAACAGGATCGGCGAATGGATCGCGATCGGCTTGCCATGCCCGGTCGGCGTCAGCTTCATGCCGCGTTTGAAGACCCCCGAACACAGCCGCATGAACGCGATCCGGTCGCGGTGATTGGGGTCCATGTTCGCCTGCACCTTGAACACGAACCCCGTCACGCGGTCGTCGGTCGGGTCGACCGGGGCCGGCTCGGCGGGCTGCGGGCGGGGCGGGGGGGCGTGGCGCGCGATCGCGTCGATCAGAGAATCGACGCCGAATTCTTTCAATGCCGATCCGAAATAGACCGGGGTCAGGTCGCCCGCGCGATACGCCCCGACGTCGAAGCCGGCATAGCCGCCGGTCGCCAGCTCGGCCTCTTCGCGCAGCCGCTCTGCCCCCTCCGGCGACAGCACCGAATCGATGCGATCGTCGTCCAGCCCGGTGAACTGTTCGACCTTGCCCTGAAAATCCTTGGTTCCGGCCTCGGGCTGCAACAGCCGGTTGTCGACCAGATCGTAAATCCCCTCAAACTGGCCGCCCATCCCCGCCGGCCACGTCATCGGGCACACGTCGAGTTGCAGCATGTCGGCGACTTCATCGAGCAGCGCGAACGGATCGCGCCCTTCGCGATCGACCTTGTTGACGAAGGTGATGATCGGCACGCTGCGCAACCGGCATACTTCGAACAGTTTGCGAGTCTGCGGCTCGATGCCTTTCGCCGCGTCGATCACCATCACCGCCGAATCGACCGCGGTCAGCGTGCGATAGGTGTCTTCGCTGAAATCCTCGTGGCCCGGCGTGTCGAGCAGGTTGAAGATGAGGCCGTTGCGCTCGAACGTCATCACCGACGACGTGACCGAAATCCCGCGCTGCTGCTCGATCTTCATCCAGTCCGACCGCGCGCGCCGGGCGGCACCGCGAGCCTTGACCTCGCCCGCCAGATGGATCGCGCCGCCGAACAGCAGCAGCTTTTCGGTCAGCGTGGTCTTGCCGGCGTCGGGATGGGAAATGATCGCAAAGGTGCGGCGATCGGAAATATGGTCCATCGCCGGCCTTTAGTGTGGGGCGGGGGAG
This sequence comes from Sphingomonas sp. Leaf62, assembly GCF_001421915.1. Classification (NCBI taxonomy): domain Bacteria; kingdom Pseudomonadati; phylum Pseudomonadota; class Alphaproteobacteria; order Sphingomonadales; family Sphingomonadaceae; genus Sphingomonas; species Sphingomonas sp. Leaf62. Next base: position 201,399 of record NZ_LMLN01000002.1, read on the forward strand.
GCGGCAAGTTTGGCTTCGTGCCACCGGGCAACGAAGAAGGCGGGTTCACGCGAAGGCGCGATGGCGCGGAGAGAAGAAGGAAGTGGTTCGCGCAGAGACGCCGAGACGCGGAGGAGTTGCGTGAGCGGTGAACCTCCGCCGGGAAAGCGGCCTTGTCGCTCATGCCAGCGAGCGGTGCGGTCTCCCGAACGCGCCCGGTAGCAGCAATCGCAACCCCTCCGCGCCTCTGCGCCTCTGCGCGAAATCCAGCCTGATTTCTTCTCTTCGCGTCTCCGCGCCTTCGCGTGAAAATCAATCCTCCAGCGTCACCGACATCGCCGCCCGATGCGACTGTCCCGGCGCGACCCGGTTGATCCCCGGCTTGTCGAAGATATCGCCGGCAAACCCCTCCGGGTCGGCAATCCCGTCCCACGGCTCGATACACACGAAGCTGGCACCCGGCTTGGTCCAGATGCCCAGCTTCGGCATCCCCGGAAAATCGACCCGCAACTGCGGACCGTCTTCCGCCCCATACCGCACCCAGGTGCTTCGCACCGGATCGAAAACCAGCGCATCGCGCGCGAACAGATCGTCGGTCAGCGTCAACACTCGGTCCACCACCGGATCGGGCCGCCGCTCGGGCGCGATCGTCCCGTTGTCGGCAATCGCGGCGACGGTGCCAACTTCGGCATCCGAAAATACCATCCGATGGTCCGCCCGGTCGTGCCCGTACGGCAGCGGCCACGCGAATGCCGGATGAAAGCCGATGCTCGCCGGCAGGTCGCGGTCGCCCTTATTGGTCACCGTCACCTCGGTATGGAGCGTCGCCCCCTCCAGCCGATGTTCCACGTGGAGCATAAATGCGAACGGATAGACGGCACGCGTCTCTTCATCGTCGGTCAGTTCGAACCGTACGAATGTGTCGCTATGTGCAACCTTCGTAAACTTCCGCCGCCGCGCGAAGCCGTGCTTGGCCATTGGATAGGTCGTGCCGTCGACGCGATATTTATCGCCCTGCACCGCGCCGATGATCGGGAACAGGATCGGCGCATGGCCGGTCCAATAGGCCGGATCGGCATCGGTCATCAGCTCACGGCCGGCCGCATCCTTGATCGAATGCAGTTCGGCCCCCAGCGGTTCGATCGCCACGGTCAGCGTGCCGTTGGTCAGGGTCACGGTCATGCGCGCAGGCTCCCGCCGATCTTGGTCGCCGCAGCGACGATCTTGTCCGAAATTGTCTTCAACTCGGCATCGGTGAAGCTCTTCGCCCCCGGCTGCAACGTCACCTCGATCGCGAGGCTCTTGTGCCCCGGCTCGACGCCTTGCCCTGCGAACACGTCGAACAGCCGCGCATCGACGATCGCCGCCTTGTCCGCGCCGCGCACCGCCCGCACCAGCTGGTCGCTGGTCACGCTGTCGGCCACGACGAACGCGAAGTCGCGCGTCACCGCCTGCAACGCCGGCGGCGCATAGGCTCCGCGCATCGCGCCGCCACCGCGCTTGGCCGGCAGCGCATCGAGATACAGTTCGGCCGCAACGGTGCCCGCCGGCAGGTCGAACGCCTTGGCGATGGTCGGATGCAGCACGCCGAAGCTCGCCAGCACCGTCTTCGGCCCCAGCCGCAACGTCGCCGACTGGCCCGGATGATAGACGTCGCCCGGTGCCTCCATC
>NZ_LMLN01000002.1:203070-287880 GCF_001421915.1 Sphingomonas sp. Leaf62
CGAACGCGTCGAAGCCCTGTGCCTTGCCCCCGCGCCAGCCACGCGGGGCACGCTCGCCCGCGAACACGATGCCCAGCGTCATCCGCTCGGCATCGGCCAGATAGCGGCGGCCGATCTCGAACAGCCGCACGCTCGACTGCCCGCGCTTCAGGTTGCGCGCCGCCGCGCTCAGCAATCCGGGCAACAGCGACGGCCGCATGATCCGCATATCGTTGGCGATCGGGTTCACGACCTCCCACGCACCGCCGCCGAACGGCGCGGCTTCGTCCTCGGCGATGAAGCTCCACGTAATCGCCTCGGCCAGCCCGCGCGCCGCCGCCGCGCGCCGGATGCGGCGCTCCAGCTTCTGCTCCGGGGTCGCGGTCGGCGCCGCCACGCCCGCCGGCCGGTCGAGCGGGGTCGAGGGGACCTTGTCGAGCCCCTCGATACGAATGACTTCCTCGACCAGATCGGCGGTCCCGTCGATATCGCGCCGCCACGACGGCACCATGACCTGCCAGCCATCGCCGACGATGAAGCCCAGCCGTTCGAGGATCTCGCGCTGGCGATCCTCGGCCACGTCCAGCCCGCCCAGCGTCGCGACGCGGCCGGGCTGATGGATGATCGTGCGCAGGTCGTTCGGCGGGGTGCCGGCCTTCGTCACGCCGCTGGCGGTCCCGCCGCACAATTGCAGCACATAATCGGTCGCGATGGCCAGCCCGTCGTCGAGGAACGCCGGGTCGACCCCGCGTTCGAAGCGGGTGCGCGCATCGCTGGTCAGCGCCAGTTTCTGCCCCGTCCGCGCGATCGCCTCGGGGCTGAAATATGCGCATTCGATCAGCACGTCGGTGGTCGTGTCCGACACGCCCGAATGCTCGCCGCCCATGATCCCGCCGATATCGTGCACTGCGATATCGTCGGCGATCACCGTCTCACTGCCGGCCAGCGTGTATGACTTGCCGTTCAGCGCGACGACGCTCTCCCCCGCCTCCGCCTTACGCGCGACCAGCCCGCCGGTCAGCTTGGCCATGTCATAGACGTGCAGCGGCCGCCCGAGATCGAACATCACGTAATTGGTGATGTCGACCAGGGTTGAGATCGGCTTCTGCCCAATCGCGGTCAGCCGCTTGCGCACCCAGTCGGGCGATTCGCCATTGATGAGGCCGCGCACCGCCTGCGCATAGAAAGCCGGACAGCCATCGGCGTCCTCGACCCGCACGTCGGGGCCGTCGCCTTCGCCGGCAACGACCGGCACCGCCAGCGGCTTCAACGTCCCATAGCCCGCCGCCGCCAGATCGCGCGCGATCCCGCGCACGCCCATGCAATCCTGTCGGTTGGGCGTGATGCTGACGTCGATGACCGGATCGTCGAGCCCGGCATAGGTGGGGAAGGGGGTGCCGACCCGCGCGTCGTCGGGCAGTTCGATGATCCCGTCATGATCCTCGCCCAGCTCCAGTTCGCGGGTCGAACACATCATGCCGTTCGATTCGACGCCGCGGATCGCCGCGACCTTCAGCACCATGCCGTTGGCCGGAACGGTCGCACCGGGCATCCCGAACACGCCGACCAGCCCCGCGCGCGCGTTGGGCGCACCGCACACCACCTGCAACGGACCGTCGCCGGCGTCGACCGACAGCACCTGCAACTTGTCGGCCTGCGGATGCCGTTCGGCGGTCAGCACGCGGGCAACGCGAAACGCGGCAAGCTTCTCGCCCGGATTCTCGACGCCCTCGACCTCCAGCCCGATCCGGGTCAGCCCATCGAGGATCGTGTCGAGCGACGCATCGGTGTCGAGATGCTGCTTGAGCCAGCCATAGGTGAACTTCATGCCGTCACTCCCCCCGACAGCGTGGGCACGTCCAGCGCCGAGAATCCATAATGTTTCAGCCAGCGCAGATCGCCATCGAAGAACGGGCGCAGGTCGTCCATGCCGTATTTCAGCATCGCCAGCCGGTCGACGCCGGTGCCGAACGCGAAACCCTGCCACTCGTTCGGGTCCAGCCCGCACGCTTCGATGACCTTGGGGTGGACCATGCCGCTGCCCAGCACTTCCATCCAGCCGCCATTGCCCTTCGCCGGATCACCACCGACGACGCGCCGGCCCTTTTCCAGCGTGTAGCCGATATCGACCTCCGCCGACGGTTCGGTGAACGGGAAATAGCTGGGGCGCAGGCGGAGCACGATGTCGTCGCGCTCGAAATACGCTTTCAGGAACGTTTCCAGCGTCCATTTGAGATGCCCCATATGAATGCCGCGATCGATCACCAGCCCTTCGATCTGGTGGAACATCGGTGTGTGGGTGGCATCCGAATCGCTGCGATAGACCCGCCCCGGCGCGATGATACGGATCGGAGGTTTCTGCGCCATCATCGTGCGAATTTGCACCGGTGACGTATGGGTGCGGAGGACGTAGCGTTCCGCAGCGCCGGTGGCAAAGCCACCGGCGTCGGACGGCGCTTCGGCGCCGCCGGCCGCGCTTGCGCTGGTCTCGCCCTGCGGGCTTCGGCGCTGCGCGTAGAACGTGTCATGCATCGCCCGCGCCGGATGCGTCTCCGGGATATTGAGCGCGGTGAAGTTGTGCCAGTCGTCCTCGATCTCCGGACCCGTCGCGACCGCGAAGCCGAGATCGGCAAAGATTTCGGCCAGTTCGTCCATGACCTGCGCGACCGGATGCACCCCGCCCGAGGACGGCCGATCGACCGGCAGCGTCAGATCGACGCGCTCGCTCGCCAGCTTCGCGGCCAGCGCCCGCGCTTCCAGATCCGCCTTGCGCGCGCCGATCGCATGCGTCACCGCCTCGCGCAGCGCGTGGATGCCGGGCGCCACCGTCTGGCGTTCGTCGGGCGACAGGCCGCCCAGTGTCTTGAGCAGGCCGGTGATCGCCCCCTGCTTGCCCAGCGCATGAACCCGCACCGCCTCCAGCGCATCGATCCCTGCGGAAGCATCGATGGCGGCGAGCAGGTCGGCACGCATTTGGTCGAGATCGGGGGTCACGGTCGCTCCGGGTGTCGGGATAGGCGACCGGCTTTATTGCGGAACGGCGACGAAGCCTAGCCCCGTGGCGAGGTCGAACCAGTGGGGGTTGGCGGTTTCGATCAGCGTGAGTTTCCAGTTGCGCTGCCATTCCTTGATCCGTTTCTCGCGCTGAATGGCGGTTTCCATGGTTTCATGGCGTTCGAACCAGACGAGACGGTGGCAATTGTTCCGACGGGAGAAGCCGTTGGAGGTGCCTGCGCGGTGCTGGTGGATACGCTGGATCAGGTTGCTGGTGACGCCGGTGTAGAGGGTGCCGTGCCGTCCGCTGGCGACGATATAGACGCAGGGTTCGCGGACTGTGGTCGTGTGCAAACCCTATTCCACCCGTCATCCCGACGAAAGTCGGGATCCACGGACGGGGTGTGGCTGATGGTCCGCGCTACCGTCAGCGTCGCCTATCCATGGATCCCGGCTTTCGCCGGGATGACGAAGGTCAGCCTGCGTACGACAAAAAACGCCGGCGGGTTACCCCACCGGCGTTTCTTATCCCGCAAACCGGAACCGCAGCGTGTTACGCGGCGGCCTGTTCCGGCAGGGCGGCCTTCGCCTGCTCGACGATCGCCTTGAAGGCGGCCTCTTCGTGCATGGCGATATCGGCCAGGACCTTCCGGTCGAGTTCGATGCCGGCCAGCTTGCAGCCGTGCATGAACTGCGAATAGGTGATGCCTTCCGCCCGGACACCGGCGTTGATGCGCTGGATCCACAGGCCACGGAACGTGCGCTTCTTAACCTTGCGGTCGCGATAGGCGTACTGGCCGGCCTTTTCGACGGCCTGGCGCGCGATGCGGATGGTGTTCTTGCGACGGCCATAATAGCCCTTCGCCTGATCCAAAATCCGCTTGTGCTTCGCCTTCGTGGTCGTGCCGCGTTTGATGCGTGCCATTGCTCAGTACTCCTTAACGAAGGCCGTAGGGCGCCCACGCCTTGACACGTGCGGTGTCGGCGTCGGCCAGGACCGAAGTCCCGCGATTCTGGCGGATATACTTCGCGTTGTGCGAGATCAGGCGGTGGCGCTTGCCCGCGACACCGTGCTTGATCTTGCCGGTGGCGGTGAGCTTGAAGCGCTTCTTGACGCCGCTCTTGGTCTTGAGCTTGGGCATTTTGGTCTCCTCAAAAATCACGACGTGCGGATTGCCGCGGCAGCCCCAGATGGCCGGGCGAATCCCTTCGGAGTCGTGGAAAGAGCGCGCCCCTAACCCGGATAGGGGCCGAACGCAACTACTGGAACTCGTTACGCGCCCGAACGGTTGATGAGCGATGGCCGAAGTTTCCCCGACTGCCGGCGCATCCGACGCCCCCCGCCGCCGCGACTGGCGGCGGATCGCGTTGCGGACGGTCTTCGGAATCGTCGGCACGTTGTTCCTTGCCTGGCTCATCCTGTTCGTCACCAAGGGACGGTTCCTGAAGGGGACGTTCGAACGGATCGCATCGTCGGGCAGCGGCCGCACGGTCCGTGTCGCCGGCGATTTCCAGTTCTACTTCAATCCCATCGACCTGAAGTTCCTTGCCGAGGGATTGTCGGTATCGAACCCCGACTGGGCAGGCGGCGGCAATTTGTTCGAGGCGAAGAAGCTCGACAGCTCGACCGCGACCCTGACCTTCCTGTTCGGGCGGCGGCGGGTCAACTGGCTCGAGCTCGACGGCGCGCGGGCCGACCTGCACTGGGACGCCGCGCGCAAGCGCAACACCTGGACCTTCGGCGATCCGGACAAGCCGGGCAAGAAGCTCGACCTGCCGATCGTCCGCGCGGGGACGTTCCGCGATACGCGCATCCGCTACCGCGACCCACAATTCCTGCTCGACGGCAATTTCACGCTCGACACGGTCGAGACCAGCGACGCCCAATTCGCCGGGGCGATCCGTGCAGCCGGGCAGGGGACGGTGCGTGGTCGCCCGTTCCGGCTGACCGGCCAGTTGCAGTCGCCCGACGCGACGATTCGCGGCGGGCAGAATCAGCTGACCGCGCGGATCGAAGTGGCGCGTTCGGTCGCGATCCTTGCCGGTACCCTGCCCGGGCCGACCGAACTCGACGGATCGAACCTTGCGGTCCGTCTGCGCGGGCGCAACCTGTCGGACGTGTTCGCGGTGCTCGGCATCGTCACGCCCGATACCCGCACCTATCGCCTGACCGGGCGGATGACCAAGGACGGTCCCGACTGGAAATTCACCCGGCTGCGCGGGCGATTCGGCGACAGCGACCTCGCCGGCAACCTGACGGTGACGCAACGCGAACCGCGCCTGCTGCTGACCGCCGACCTGACGTCGCGTACGCTCGACATCGTCGATATGTCGGCCTTCGTTGGCTACGACCTCGAACGCGTCGAGGCACAGGGCGCGGCGGGCGTGATCCAGCGCGAGGGCGGGGCACCGCGCCTGCTCCCGGATGCGAAGCTGAACGTCGAGGCGCTGCGCAATTTCGATGCGAAGGTCCACTATAAGGTCGCCACTGTTCGCGCCCGCAGCCTGCCGGTGTCCGACGTCGACCTGACGCTCGACCTGGACGACCGGTTGCTGAAGCTGTCGCCGCTGACCTTTGCGATGGCACGCGGCAATGTCGCGTCGGACGTGGTGATCGACGCCCGCCGCCGTCCGGCGGTCACCGATTACGACATTCGCCTGTCACCGACACCGATGGGCCGGTTGCTCGCCGGCTGGGGCGTCGAGGAGGCGGGCACGTCGGGCACGGTCAAGGCGCGGGTGAAGCTGACCGGTACCGGCGACACTGTGCAGGAGTCGCTGGCGGCGTCGAACGGCCGGATTGCGATCATCCTGCCCGGCGGCAGCTTCTGGACGCGCAACGTGCAGTTGTCGGAACTCGACCTCGGCACCTTCGCGCAGAAGATGTTCGAGGGCCGGTTAAAGGAGCCGGTCCGGATCAATTGTGGGCTGATCGGCTTTACCGTGCGCGGCGGCGTCGCGGCGGCGGACCCGATCCTGATCGATACGCAGAAGAACGTGATGATCGGGCGCGGCGGTTTCAGCTTCCGCAACGAATCGATCGATCTGGCCTTCCGCGCCGATTCCAAACGCTTCTCGTTTCTGGCGGGCCAGTCGCCGGTCGGCATCGGCGGCTATTTCGCAAGCCCACGCTATTCGGTCATCAGTCCCGAGTTGCTCGGACGCGCCGGTGCGGGCCTCGGCCTCGCGCTGGTGGCGACGCCGCTTGCCGGTGTGCTGGCGTTCGTCGATCCGGGCGATGCGAAGGGCGCTGCCTGCGGCCCGATTCTCGCTGGCGCGACGGCGCGGGCACAACGGACCAAGGGCGGCGAACCGCGCGACGATGTCGGTCGCGGCACGACCGCCAAGGCCGAGGACGGCAAATCGAACCGTGGTGAGCGCAAGGAACAGCGCAAGAAGTTTCTCGGGATTTTTTGAGTTTCACGCGAGGGCGCGGAGACGCGAAGAGTAGGAAGAACAGAAGGTAGATTTCGCGCAGAGACGCGGAGAAATAGCGTTCGCGGCGAGGTCGGCCGCGATAGCGGCTCTTACTCTTTGTTGCAGCGAAGGAGATAGTCTGCCGAGCGAACCCGGTTTCCAACTGCGCAACCCCTCTGCGCCTTCGCGCCTTCGCGTGAAAATCACATAATCCCCGGAAATGCCCCACCATCGATCAACAGGCTCTGCCCGGTGATGAACCCGGCCTTGTCCGAACACAGGAACGCGCACGCGGCGCCGAATTCCGTCGGATCGCCGATGCGCTTTGCCGGGATCGCTTCCGCCCGCTTCGCCTTCTCCTCAGCCGGGGTTGTGCCGTTCTTCTGCGCCGCCGCCTCGCTCATCGATGCGATGCGCGCGGTGTCGAACGATCCGGGCAACAGGCCGTTGATCGTCACGTTCGATCCGGCAACCTGCCGCGCAATCCCCGCGACGAAGCCGGTCAACCCCGCCCGTGCGCCGCTCGACAGGTCGAGGCCCGGCAGCGGCATCTTGACCGATCCGGAGGTGATGTTGACCACCCGTCCGAACCCGCGCGCGACCATGCCGGGCAACACCGCCTGCAACAACAGCGCCGGCGTGACGAAATTGCTTTCCAGCCCCGCCCGGATGCCGTCGGCCGCCAGCTCGGTATAGGGTTTGACCGGCGGCCCGCCATTATTGTTGACCAGAATGTCGGGGTCGGGACAGGCGGCGAGCAGCGCGGCGCGGCCTTCGTCGGTCGACAGGTCGCCGACGACCTCGATCACCGTCACGCCGGTCTCTTCGCGGATTGTCGCCGCGGTCGCGGCCAGCTTCGCCGCGTCGCGTCCATTGACGACGACATCGACCCCGGCCCGCGCGAGTTCCAGCGCACAGGCACGTCCCAGCCCGGCGCTCGATGCGCACACGATCGCCTTGCGGCCGGCAATTCCCAGATCCATCGCTCGTCCCTTACTTCTTCAATCGCCAGCCGGTGCGGAAGATCACCGTGATGACGGTCACGCAAATGCACAGAAACGCAAAGGTCGCGCCGAGACTCGCGGTCACCGGAACATCGCCCACGCCGAAAAAGGTCCAGCGAAACCCGCTGATCAGATAGACGATCGGATTGAACAGACTGATCGTCCGCCATGCGCCCGGCAGCATGTCGATCGAATAGAATGCCCCGCCCAGAAACGTCAGCGGCGTCACCACCAGCAGCGGAATGACCTGCAACTGTTCGAACCCTTTGGCCCATAGCCCGAGGATGAAGCCGAACAGGCAGAACGTGACCGCGACCAGCAGCAGATAGCAGAGTGCCCAGAACGGGTGCGCGACCTGTACATCGACGAACAGATGCGCGGTGGCGAAGATCACCAGTGCGACGATACACGACTTGCTCGCCGCCGCGCCGACATAGCCGACCAGCGTCTCCAGCGTGGAAACGGGGGCCGACAGCAGTTCGTAGATCGTCCCTGACCATTTCGGCATGAAGATGCCGAAACTGGCGTTGAAGATGCTTTCGGTCAGCATCGTCAGCATCATGAGACCGGGAACGATGAACGCGCCATAGGGTACGCCCGACACCTCGTTCATCCGGCTGCCGATCGCGGTGCCGAATACCACGAAATACAGCGACGTCGTGATGACCGGCGTCATCAGCGAGGTCCAGATCGTGCGCCCGAACCGTGCCAATTCGAATCGATAGATGGCCAGCACGCCATGCCAGTTGAAGGTCATGCCCGGCTCTCCTCTTCATGGACCAGCCCGACGAAGATGTCCTCGAGGCTCGACTGTCTGGTCGCGATATCCTTCCACGCGATCCCCGCCTCGTCGACCGCGCGCAACAGTGCGCGCACACCATTGTCCTCGGCATTGGCATCGAAGGCGAAGGTGAGCGCATGGCCTTCGTCGGTCAGTGTCAGCGGCCAGTGCGACAATGCCGCCGGCACCGTTTCCATCGCTTCGGCCAGCGTCAGCGTCAGCGTCTTCTTGCCCAGCTTGCGCATCAGCGCCGCCTTCTCGTCGACCAGGATCAGCCGCCCCTTGGCGATCACCCCGACCCGGTCGGCCATTTCCTCGGCCTCTTCGATATAATGGGTGGTCAGGATGATGGTGACGCCACGTTCGCGCAATTCATGGACCAGCCGCCACATGTCGCGGCGCAGTTCGACGTCGACGCCCGCCGTCGGTTCGTCAAGGAACAGGATGTCGGGTTCGTGGGACAGCGCCTTGGCGATCATCACCCGGCGTTTCATGCCGCCCGACAGCTCGGTCATCTTCGCATCGCGCTTGTCCCACAGCGTCAGGTCGCGCAGCAGCTTTTCGATGAAGGCCGGGTCGGCATGCCGACCGAACAGCCGCCGCGAAAAGGTGACGGTCGCCATCACCGTTTCGAACGCGTCGGTCAGCAATTCCTGCGGCACCAGTCCGATCCGCGTCCGCGTCTCGCGATAGTCGTGGACCGTGTCGAACCCGGCGGCGGTGATCGTCCCCGCGCTCGGCGTGACGATGCCGCACACGATGCTGATCAGCGTCGTCTTGCCCGCCCCGTTCGGCCCCAGCAGCGCAAAGATCTCGCCCTTGCCGATGTCGAGATCGGTCGGCTGCAACGCGACCGTGCCGGACTTGTACGTCTTGGCGACGCCCCGGATCGAAAGAATGGTGTCCATGGGGCGGCTTGTCCCATGGTTTGATGACGGAGAAAAGGCCGGGTTCGGGCGCTAGGCGGCGGGTACCGGCTTTGCCTTGCGCGCTTGCGCCACCGCTGCCTGTAACGCCGGCAGCGTCTGCGCACCGCCCAGCACCTGATCGCCGACCACCCACGACGGCGTGCCGCTGAAGCCGAGCAGGCTCATGACCTTCATATTGCGTTCGATTTCTCCCGCGATCTGCGGTGATGCGATCGCGGTGCGCGCGGCGTTCGTGTCGAGCTTCGCAGCCCGCGCCGCCGCCTCGATCGATGCGGCATCGACCCGGCCGGCGGCATAGAGCGCGTCGTGGAACGGCTTGAACTTGCCCTGCTGTGCCGCCGCCAATGCCCATTCGGCGGCGGTGCGGCTGCCCTGCGACAGGATCGGCAGTTCGCGGTAGACGATCCGGACGTTCGGGTCGCTCGCGATCAGGCCGGTGATCGCCGGCAGGCTGGCACGGCAGAAACCGCAGGCATAATCGAGATAGGCGACGACGCTGACATCGCCGTTCGGATTGCCGGCGACCGCCCCCGGAAAGGGTTCGACGATCGCCGCCCGGTTGGCCGCAACCGCCTTGCCCGCTTCCTTTGCCTGCAATCGCCGCAGTGCTTCGGGCAGGATTTCGGGATTGGCGAGGATATAGTCGCGCACCACCGTCTCGGTCGCCGTGCGATCGGTCGCGACCCGTTGCGCGACGATCGCGCCGCCTGCGCCGGCCAGCGCCGCCGCCGCCAGCATCGCGATATTGCCCGACCGGCCCATGGTCAGCCCCGCCGCCTGCGGTTGCGTTTCTCTTCCTCGAACGCGGTCTGCGACGTCATTTGAATATCCTGAGCCCTGATCCAGTCGCTCGACCCCTGCGGCAGCAGCGCCATCGCCCGCCGCGCACTGGCCAGCGCCATGCCGTTGTCGCCGATCAGCGACGTATATTCTGCCATCGCCAGCGCGACGCGCGCCGGATCGCCGCGTCGTTCGTACAGGATGCTCAGCTGATACCACGCGAACGGGTTCTGATTGTCGCGCGCCACCGCCTGTTTCAGCACCCGTTCGGCTTCGTTCAGCAGCGCGGGGTCCTCCGCCGCGATCAGCGCATGGCCGAAACTGGCGGCGATCAGTGGTGACGACCGCGTCCGCTCGGTGGCCTCGCGCAGCGCCGACAATGCTTCCTTCGGTTTGCCCGATTCGAGCAGGATCTGCCCTTCGAGTTCGAGGAAATAGGGGTCGTCGGGAGCCGATTTGACCAGCGCGAGCGTCTCGTCCGCCGCCTGCTCGGGATAGCCCGATTTGTGATAGGCATAGGCGCGGGCATAATGGGCGTAGACGCTCTGGTCGGTGGCCGGATAGCGGCGCAGCGTATCCTTGGGATCGCTGACATAGCCGCGCAGCTTCGCCTGCACCCGCTTGAACCGGATTTCCAGCGCGGGGTCGGTCTTGACCTTGAACGACGGCGAAGATTGAACATCCTGCGTCAGATTGGCGATCCGCTCACCACTCAGCGGATGGGTGCGCTGGTAGCTGTTGTCCTGCGGGATGGCGAGGCGATATTCCAGGTTCTGGAGCTTCTTGAAGAAGTCCAGCATCCCTTCGCCCGAGACGTTCGCACTCCGCAGGAACCGCGTGCCGGCGGCGTCGGCCGAGCTTTCCTGCGTCCGGCTAAACGCCAGATAGCTGCTCATCGCTGCCTGTTGTCCGGCGGCAAGGATGCCTGCCCCCGCCTCCCCCGCACCCGCCGCCATCGCCGCGACGCCCAGCAACAGGCTCAAAACGGTGATGCCGGTCGCGGGCGCCATGCCGCGCCCGGCCAGCGGCACGTGCCCGCCGACGATATGGCCGATTTCATGGGCGATGACGCCCTGTACCTCGTTGGCGTCGTCGGCCGCGTCGATCAGTCCCGAATGGACATAGACCGTCTGCCCACCCGCGACGAAGGCATTGATCGACTTGTCCTGCAGCAACACGACGTTGAAGTTGCGCGGATCGAGACCCGCTGCGACGGCAATCGGCCGCGACATATCGTTCAGCAACGCTTCGGTCTCTGCATCGCGCAGCACCGATTGCCCAGCGGCCGGCTGTACGAACAGGAGGATGACGGCAGCGATGCCGCCCAGCGCGCGCTTCATGGATATCCTTATCGGCGAAGGGCCGGACGCGGGTCAACGCCGCGTGTGGGCGCGGCGCGCTGAACCAGAGGTTAAGCGCTCGCCACCATCTCGCGACGATCGCCGAACAGCCTGATCCCCAACGGGGGCGCGGAAAGATCGCCAGCACGCGCGCGCACCGCGAACTCGACGATCCGACCGACCGACTCGTAGCCGCACGGTTTGGAGACGACGCCCAACGCGCCTTCGATGCCGTCGCTCAGCAAATTGGGGTTGGCGGTCAGGAAAATGACCGTCGTGCCATAGTTGCAGCCCAGCAATCGTCCGATCATCGGTCCGGTCGGTCCGTCGCGCAAGTTGCAGTCGACCAGCGCGACGTCGGGCCGTACCACGGCCAATTCCATCGCCCCGATCATATCGGCAGCGATGCCGACGGGCCGATAGCCATGCTCCTCGAGCGACGCTTCCAGATCGATCGCGACCAGCATCTCATCCTCAACGATAAGAACGGTGGGCGAGGATGGGTACGCTATAGACATATCAACAAAACGCAACGCGGCGAGTCGCGCACGGTTCCCACAAAGATGATGCGTCTTTGGTCGCATCGTCGCAACAACATGGGTTGTATCGGACAAGACACGCCGGTAATGGCCGCGGCGGGCCACGCTGTCCCAACGCAGCGCGTGCTCTCTGTGAGGAGAGACTGACATGACTGATCTTCCGCCTAAGCCGGCTACGACTCCCGCTCGCCCGTATTTTTCGTCCGGGCCTTGCGCCAAGCCGCCGGGCTGGTCCGCCGACCGCCTCAACCCCGTCAGCCTCGGCCGGTCGCACCGTTCGAAAATCGGCAAGCAGCGTTTGCAATATTGCATCGACCTGATGCGCGAACTGCTGAACCTCCCCGACACCCACCGCATCGGCATCGTCCCCGGTTCCGACACCGGTGCGTTCGAAATGGCGATGTGGACGATGCTGGGCGCACGTCCCGTCACCGCGCTGGCATGGGAAAGCTTCGGCGAGGGCTGGGTGACCGACGCGGTCAAGCAGTTGAAGATCGATCCGACCGTCGTGCGCGCCGATTACGGCCAGCTGCCCGATCTGGATGCGATCGACTGGAGCAACGACGTCCTGTTCACGTGGAACGGCACCACCAGCGGCGTGCGCGTGCCGAACGCCGATTTCATTCCGGCCGACCGCGAGGGTCTCTCGTTCGCCGATGCGACGTCGGGCGTGTTTGCCTATGACATCGACTGGACGAAGATCGACGTCGCGACCTTCTCCTGGCAGAAGGTACTGGGCGGCGAGGGCGCGCATGGCGTCCTGATCCTCGGCCCGCGCGCCGTCGAACGGCTCGAAACCTACACCCCCGCCTGGCCGCTGCCCAAGGTCTTTCGCCTCGTGTCGAAGGGCAAGCTGACCGAAGGCGTGTTCAAGGGCGAGACGATCAACACGCCGTCGATGCTGGCGGTCGAAGATGCGATCTTCAGCCTCGAATGGGCGAAGTCGCTGGGCACCGACGGTCTGATCGCGCGCAGCGATGCCAATGCCGCCGCGCTCGACAAGATCGTCGCCGAGCGCGACTGGCTCGGCCATCTCGCCGCCGATCCGGCGACCCGGTCGAAGACCAGCGTCTGCCTGACCGTCGAGGGTGCGGACGAGGTGCTGATCAAGAAGATGGCGTCGCTGCTCGAAGCCGAAAATGCCGCCTATGACGTCGCTGGATACCGCGATGCGCCAGCGGGCCTGCGCATCTGGTGCGGCGCGACTGTCGATACGGCGGATATCGAGGCGCTCGGGCCGTGGCTCGACTGGGCCTACGCCACCGCCAAGGCGGGCTGACGAATAGCCCTCTCCCCTTCAGGGGAGAGGGTTGGGAGAGGGGAACTTGCCTCTCCTGCTATCCTGACAATCGATAGGGCCGGGTTGCGCGGCACTNCGGCCCTCTCCCCTGCAGGGGAGAGGGAGAAAAACATGCCTAAAGTTCTGATTTCCGACAAGATGGACCCCAAAGCCGCCCAGGTCTTCCGCGAACGCGGGGTCGAGGTGGACGAAATCACCGGCAAGACGCCCGAAGAGCTGATCGCGATCATCGGCGACTATGACGGTCTCGCCATTCGCAGCTCGACCAAGGTGACCAAGGCGATCCTCGACGCTGCCAAGAACCTGAAAGTCGTCGGCCGCGCCGGTATCGGTGTCGATAACGTCGACATCCCCGCCGCCTCGGCTGCCGGTGTCGTCGTGATGAACACGCCGTTCGGCAACTCGATCACCACCGCCGAACACGCCATCGCGCTGATGTTCGCACTCGCACGCCAGCTGCCCGAGGCCGACGCCTCGACGCAGGCCGGCAAGTGGGAAAAGAACCGCTTCATGGGCGTCGAATTGACCGGCAAGACGCTGGGCCTGATCGGGGCAGGCAATATCGGGTCGATCGTCGCCGACCGTGCGCAGGGGCTGAAGATGAAGGTCATCGCCTTCGACCCGTTCCTGTCGCCCGAACGCGCGATCGAGATCGGCGTGGAGAAGGTCGAGCTGGACCAGCTGCTGGCGCGTGCCGACTTCATCACGCTGCACACTCCGCTGACCGACCAGACCCGCAACATCCTGTCGGCGGAAAACATCGCCAAGACCAAGAAGGGCGTGCGCATCATCAACTGTGCGCGCGGCGGTCTGGTCGACGAGGTCGCGCTGAAGGCGGCGCTCGACAGCGGTCAGGTCGCGGGTGCGGCGCTGGATGTGTTCGTGCAGGAGCCGGCGAAAGAATCGCCGTTGTTCAACACGCCGAACTTCGTTTCGACCCCGCATCTGGGCGCGTCGACCAGCGAAGCGCAGGTCAACGTCGCGATCCAGGTCGCCGAACAGATGGCCGATTTCCTCGTGTCGGGCGGCGTCACCAACGCGCTGAACATGCCGTCGCTGTCGGCCGAGGAAGCACCGCGCCTCAAGCCCTATATGGCGCTCGCCGAAAAGCTCGGCAGCCTCGTCGGGCAGCTGACCACCGGCGCGATCGCCCGCGTATCGGTGCATGGCGAAGGTGCCGCCGCTGAGCTGAACCAGAAGCCGATCGTCGGCGCGGTGCTGGCCGGGTTCCTGCGCGTCCAGTCGGACACGGTGAACATGGTCAACGCCCCGTTCCTCGCCAAGGAACGCGGCATCGAGGTTCGCGAAGTCCGCAACGACCGCGAGGGCGATTACCACACGCTGATCCGCGTCTCGCTCAAGACCGAAGCCGGCGAACGCTCGGTCGCGGGCACGCTGTTCGGCAATGCCCAGCCGCGTCTGGTCGAACTGTTCGGCATCAAGGTCGAGGCCGATCTGGCCGGCCACATGCTGTACGTCGTCAACGAGGACGCGCCCGGCTTCATCGGCCGCATCGGCACGACGCTGGGCGAGGCGGGCGTCAATATCGGCACCTTCCATTTGGGTCGCCGCGATGCCGGTGGCGAAGCGGTGGTGCTGTTGTCGGTCGACGAAGCGGTCACGCCGGAACTGGTCGCGAAGGTCCGCGCGCTTCCGGGCGTCAAGACGGTGATGCCGCTCACCTTCTGATCGGTTTGCGCCGATGACGGACGGGCTGCCGGAGTGATCCGGCAGCCCGTTTTCGTTTCGGTGCATCCCCATTCCGCAATCCCTCACCCGGGATTGACCCCGGGTGACGCATTAGGACTGTGGCCGGGCATAATCGTCGACGCTTTCCCGTCCGGCCTGCAGCCGCTAGGGGGAAGCCCATGAACGATACCGGCCTCCTCCCCGAAGGGTTTCACGACCGCCTGCCACCCGCCGCCGATGGGCTGCGCCGGTTCGAAGGGGCGGTGCTGGGCGTCGCGCATGGCTATGGCTATGAACAGGTCGACCCGCCGCTCGCCGAGTTCGAGGCGGGGCTGGCCGGGCGGCTGAAGGGTACGGCGGCGACCGATGCGGTGCGCTTCGTCGATCCGGTCAGCCAGCGGACGCTGGCGATCCGTCCCGACATCACCGCACAGGTCGCACGGATCGCCGCGACGCGGATGGGCCACCACCCGCGTCCGGTGCGGCTGTCCTATGCCGGTCCGGTGCTAAAACTGCGCGCCGGCGAACTAGCTCCCCGGCGGGCATCACGACAAATGGGCGCAGAACTGATCGGACGCGACAGCGTGGCGGCGGCAACCGAGATCGTGACCGTCGCGGTCGAGGCGCTGGCAGCGGCAGGCGTCACCGGCATCTCGATCGATTTCACGCTGCCCGATCTGGTCGCGACCTTGGCCGGCGATCCGCCGGGGCCGCAGCATGCCGCGCTGATCGCGGCATTGGATGCCAAGGATGCCGGTCGCGTCGCCGCGATCGACCCGGCCTACCTGCCGTTGGTCGAGGCGGCGGGGCCGTTCGACACCGCGCTCGCCCGCCTGCGTGCGACCGATCAGGCGGGACGGCTGGCCTCCCGGCTCGACGCGATCGAGACGGTGGCGGCGACGCTGGCCGGCCGCGTTGCGGTGACGCTCGATCCGACCGAGCGGCACGGCTTCGAATATCAGAGCTGGCTCGGCTTCTCGCTGTTCGCGCAAGGCGTGCTGGGCGAGATCGGCCGGGGCGGCAGCTATATGGTGTGCCATGCCGACGGCCGCGAGGAACCGGCGGTCGGCTTCTCGCTCTACGCCGATGCGCTGCTCGATGCCGGGTTGGGGGCGAAGGATCGGCGGCGGCTGTTCCTGCCGATCGGTGTCGATCTGGTGGCGGCGGCGCGGCTGCGCAGCGAAGGCTGGGTTACGGTCGCGGCGCTCGACGCCGACGACACGCCCGAGGCGCAGCTCTGCACGCATCACTGGGTGGACGGCGCGATCTTCCCGCGCACATAGAAAACGGGGCGGCACGATGGCCGCCCCGATCCTGTTTATTCGGCAGCCTTGGGCTTGCGACCGCGACGGCGTGGCGCGTCGCCGGCATCGCTCTCGGCGGCGGCTTCACCGGTGTCGGCGCTGCGCGCCTTGCGACCGAGGCCGATGCGCTTGGCCATGTCGCGACGGCTCTGCGAATAGGTTTCGGCAACCATCGGATAGTCCGGACGCAGGCCATAGCGTTCGCGATAGGTTTCCGGGGTCAGGCCATGGCCAGCCAGATGACGGCGCAGTGTCTTGTACGGCTTGCCGTCGATCATCGAAATGATGTGATCTTTCGACGCGAGCGACTTGCGGACCGAGACGGCGGCAACATGGTCCTGCTGCGGCGCGGCCTCTTCCTGTTCGACCTTGCCCGAAGCCAGACCCAGAACCGTCGCGTGCATGGTTTGCAGGAATGCCGGAACATCCTCAGCGGCCACACGGTTGTTGCCGTTGTTCAACCAGGCAATGGTCAGTTCGGTGGCTAGTTCGATCGCGTTCAGTTCGGAACCGTCTTCGGACATGGAGTTCTCCTTTTCTGGATCGGCCTTTGCGTTGCGTGAACCGTCAGGTCAATAGGTCCGATCTGGAGCAAAGCAAGATTTAGCTAAATTATGAGAAATATTCTCGCGCTTTCAACCCATCATCGCAAATTGTTGATCCAAAGTTGATCTGAATTGGCTGATCGACCTGGTATCGAAAATCGAGACGGCGAATATTCGCGGAAGGAATGTTCGCGGTAGATTGTGCCGGGCCGGACAATATTCGAACGATGATGGTGCACCGCGGAAACAGAGAGGCAGATGGGTAATGGAGTTGCCGGTATCGGACGCGAACGACCCTGTCTGGCAGGATATCGCGGATAAAATGCCGGTATTGGCATGGATCGCCGATCAAGACGGACGGCTCCTGTGGGGTAATCGTTGCTGGCGTGAAGCGATTGGTACGGTATCGATCGGTGATCTTTGGACCGGATCGCTGCCATCGGAGGCGCGCGAAGCGGCCATGACGGCATGGGCTGCCGGCACGACCGCCGGGAGCTCCTTTCCGCTGACGATCGAGTGCGATCGGACCGAGGACCGCATGACCGGCTTCGCAGTGACGCCCGCCGCGCCCGACCCTGAGGGCAGGCCCCGCTGGTTCGTCATGGCCAGCGACAACGCCCGGCAGCGTCGCGCGGAAAGCGCGCAGGTCGCGGCGCAGGCTGAACTGGATACGCTGACCAACGCCATGCCGCAGATGGTGTGGGCAACGCGGCCGGACGGCTATCACGATTTCTACAACGCCCAATGGTATCGCTTCACCGGCATGCCCGAAGGTTCGACCGATGGCGAGGAATGGAACGGCATGTTTCATCCCGATGATCAGGAGCGGGCATGGGATCGGTGGCGGCACAGCCTGCGGACCGGCGAAGCCTATGAGATCGAATACCGGCTGCGGCATTGCAGCGGCACCTATCGCTGGGTCCTGGGTCGTGCCCTGCCGGTGCGGGATGGCGATGGACGGATCGTGCGTTGGATCGGAACCTGCACCGACATCGATTCGGCCAAGCGCGCCGCCGAACAGAACGATATCCTCAGCCGCGAACTCAGCCACCGCATCAAGAACATCTTCGCGATCATCAGCGGACTGATCCGCATGTCGGCGCGACAGATGCCGGCGATGCGCGGGTTTGCCGACGATCTTGCCAAGCGGATCGCGGCGCTGGGTGCGGCGCATGATCTGGCACGGCCGCACAGCGATGTTTCGCGGCCGACCGTCGGCGACGCGACCTTGCATCATGTGCTTCGCGAACTCCTGTCGCCCTATGCCGACCGCCAGTGGCGGGTGACCGGCGATGACGTCCCGCTCGATGATCGCGGTGCCACGCCGATCGCGTTGATCTTCCACGAACTGGCAACCAACGCCGCCAAATACGGCGCATTGTCCACGACCGATGGCCAAGTGACGATCGAAACCCGGCACGACGGGGAACAGGTGGCGATCGACTGGCGTGAAACGGGTGGGCCCGCGATCGAGCATGTGCCGGACACCGCCGGTTTCGGAACGCGATTGGCGGCGCTCAGCATCGAACAGCAATTGGCAGGAACGATCACCCGCGACTGGCGACGTGACGGGCTGTTGGTCCGCATCGAGGTGCGACGCGACGCGCTGGTTCGCGAGCCGTTGGCCCGGCGTTAGCGCGGTCTTCGACCATGTCACATCGCCGCCACCGCGCTGCAAGCGACCGCTGACGCGGCGGACCGATCCTCCGATCTGATCGAAGACCGCTTCAGGATTAAAAAAAGGGCGGCCCGTTGAGGCCGCCCTTTCGTCCGTGGCGAGGATCGCCGCGATCAGTTGCCGAAGGTGCGCTGCCACCAGCCGCGGCGGGGCGACGGGTTTTCGCTATCGCCAGCCGCTTCCTCGTTCACGGCCGTTTCTTCGGTTTCCGGTTCGGCAGCGATTGCTTCCGGTTCCGGCGCGGCAGCCGCTTCGGTCACGTCCGCCGTTTCGGCGGGCTTGCGACGCGGCGCACGGCGCTTCTTGGGGGCAGGGGCTGCTTCTGCTTCGGCCTTAACGGGGGGCAGTGCTTCCTCGGCAGCGGCCGGCTCGGCATCGGCCTTGCGACGACGCGTCCGCTTCGGCTTGGGGGCTTCGGCGGCCGGCTCGACCTCGACGACCGGAGTTTCCACCGGTGCGGGAACCACGAGCGGCGCAGCATCGCCGGCCTCGATGGTCACCGGTTCGGCTGGCGTCGGCTCGGTTGTGGTCTCGACCTTGGCACGCGCGCTTGGGCGGCGCCGGGTCCGCTTTGGCGCGGGCGTCGGTTCGGCATCGACCATTTCGGGCTCGACGACCGGTTCCGCTGCGGCGGGTTCGGCAACCACGGCAGGTTCGGCGACATCGTCCTCGACCGGGAGGTCGGCGATCGTTCCCGCACCGTCGGCGGCATCGAACGCACCGTCACCACGACGACCACCACGACGACCACGCCGGCGACGCTTGCGCCGGCTACCGTCATCGGCGGTTTCGGTTTCGGGCGCGGCATCGTCTGCAACGTCGCGTTCGTCCGCCTCTGCGTCGACGACAGCGGCATCGACCGTCTCGTCATCGGCTTCGACCGCATCGTCGCCCTCCGATTCGATGTCGGCATCGTCGCCGGCTTCGCCCTCGACGTCGCCTTCCTCACGGTTGCGACCGCGACGGCCGCGACGGCGGCGGCGGCGCTTGCCACGACCTTCGCCCTCGTCGTCGCCGCGCGGCGGACGGGCGGTTTCCTCGACCGCGTCTTCCTCAATTTCCTCGTCGATCTCGTCCTCGATGTCCTCATAGGCATCGTCCTCGTCGTCGATGACGACCAGCGGCTCGATCTTGGGTGGGTGCGCAGGCGGCGGGCCGGATGCTTCGACCGCCATGCGCGCGCCCTCGATCTCGGCATCGGGCACGATCTCGACCGTCACGCCATAGCGGTCCTCGACCTCGGCGATGTCGGCGCGCTTCTTGTTGAGGACATAGAACGCCGCTTCCTGGCTGGCGCGCAACGCGATCAGCGAACCGCGACCGCGGGCGGCCTCGTCCTCGATCAGGCGCAGCGCCGACAGGCCGGCCGACGACGCGGTCCGGACCAGCCCGGTGCCCTCGCAATGCGGGCACTGCCGGGTCGATGCCTCCAGCACGCCGGTACGCAGCCGCTGACGGCTCATCTCCATCAGACCGAAGGCGGAGATGCGACCAACCTGGATGCGGGCGC
Source organism: Sphingomonas sp. Leaf62 (assembly GCF_001421915.1). Classification (NCBI taxonomy): domain Bacteria; kingdom Pseudomonadati; phylum Pseudomonadota; class Alphaproteobacteria; order Sphingomonadales; family Sphingomonadaceae; genus Sphingomonas; species Sphingomonas sp. Leaf62. The sequence goes on from NZ_LMLN01000002.1 coordinate 222,860, forward strand.
GGTCGTTCTTCAGCGCCTCCTTCATCGCCTTCTCGACCTTACGGACGTTCGATCCGTGATCCATGTCGATGAAGTCGATCACGACCAGACCGGCCATGTCGCGCAGCCGCAGCTGGCGCGCGATTTCCTGCGCCGCTTCGAGGTTGGTCGCGGTCGCCGTCTGTTCGATATTATGTTCGCGGGTCGACCGGCCGGAGTTGATGTCGATCGACACCAGCGCCTCGGTCGGGTTGATGACCAGATAGCCGCCCGATTTGAGCTGCACGACCGGATTGTACATCGCGGCCAGCTGATCCTCGACATGCGCGCGCTGGAACAGCGGCACCGCGTCGGCGTACTGCTTCACCCGGCGGGCATGCGCGGGCATCAGCAGGCGCATATAGTCCTTGGCGTGGCGGAACCCGTCCTCGCCCTCGACGATCACCTCGTCGACGTCCTTATTGTAGATGTCGCGGATCGCGCGCTTCACGAGGTCGCTGTCGCCGTAGACCAGCGCCGGCGCCGACGACGTCAGCGTCTGGTCACGAATGCCGTCCCACAGGCGGGCGAGGNNNNCCATTGACGCCGGCAGCGTCAGTTCGGCCATGATCGACTTCAACCGCTTGCGGTCGGCGGCCGAATTGATCTTGCGCGAAATGCCGCCGCCATGCGCGGTATTAGGCATCAATACGCAATACCGGCCGGCGAGCGACAGATAGGTGGTCAGCGCCGCGCCCTTGTTGCCGCGCTCTTCCTTCACGACCTGCACCAGCAGCACCTGCCGGCGGCGGATCACGTCCTGGATCTTGTAGCGGCGACGCAGGTTCAGCCGGCGCTGGCGCAGCGCCTCGACCGCGGCATCGTCGCCACCGCTCTTGCGCGGGCGCGGGGCGGGGGCGTCCTCGCCTTCCTCGTCATCGTGATGATCGTCGTCCTCGTCACGCTCGACGACTTCGATGCCACCTTCGGCATCATCGTCATGATCGTGATCGTCGTAGTCGACGTCGTCGTCATGATCGCCGGCGCGCAGCGCGGCTTCCTCGGCGGCATGCTCGGCTTCCTCGGCCAGCAGCGCGTCGCGGTCTTCCTTCGGGATCTGGTAATAATCCGGGTGGATTTCGGAAAAGGCGAGGAAGCCGTGGCGGTTGCCGCCATAATCGACGAACGCCGCCTGCAACGACGGTTCGACCCGCGTCACCTTGGCGAGATAGATATTGCCCTTGAGCTGCTTGCGCTCGGCCGATTCGAAATCGAATTCCTCGATCCGGTTACCCTTGACGACGGCGACCCGGGTTTCCTCCCGGTGGCGAGCGTCGATCAACATCCGCGTGGTCATGATAGTGTCTCCGGGCGCGCGGGACGGCTGTGCCAGTCGGCGCGCCTAAACGCGCGGCGGGGTTCAAGCCCGGTGCCTGCGCGCGATTGCTGGGATATGCGTCTGCTCGCACGGGCAGTCCGGGAATTTCCGGGCGGACAACCGTCGCCCCGACGCCGGCCGCGACAGCGGCACAGGCGGAACGGGACGGAACTTGCCACATGAGAACATCAACCTGAATAAATCCCGCAGGCGGTTGCGCGCGGGATGTCGCATCGGCTCCCCTGGGACAGGCCCGGGACCGACGTAGGAACAGGCGTAGCATTCACCATCGTGAACGGCAACAGCGCGGGCATGCTTCCTTACCCGGTTATCTTCCCCGCTGTTTTAGGGTAAATTAATCTTTACCACGGTTAGTAAGGGCTGTTTGTGGCCGGAGTCGGTACGGCACGGTTCGCGGAATGGGGGAAGAGCCGCTTCGTCATGGGTAAGCGCTGGGCCAGCTTCGGATTCGCAGGATCGCGTGCGCGACACACGGCCGCGCTGGCTCTGTCGTGCGCAGCGTTCGGATCGCCGGCCGCCGCCCAGCACATCGACGCGGTCGAGGTTGCGAACGATCGCATCGTCATCCGCCTCGACGCGCCGGCACGCGGTGCCAGCAGCTTTGCGATGGCCGGGCCCGATCGGATCGTCGTCGATCTCGACGGGGTTCGTCCCGGCGGGCGCAGCGCTGCCGGTGGATCGGTGCTGGCGGTGCGCCAGGGGGTGCGCGGCGATCGCGGCAGCCGGCTCGTGCTCGACCTCGCCGAATCGGCGATGGTCACCGGCGGCGGATTTTCCGATGGCGGGCATCGCCTCACGCTCGACCTGCGCCGGGTGAACGCCAGCCGCTTCGCGCGGGCGGCGGGGGGCGGGCGGATGCGGTTCGCGCCGCAACCGGTGGTCGGCGCGATCGTGCCGGTGGCATCGTCGGCGGCGATGGTCGTCGACCGGCGACAGCGAGCGACCGCCAGTGTTGCCGTACCCGTTGCACGCCCGCGCCGTGGCCTGCCATTGCCAAGGGTAGAGGGCGACGCCGATCGGCCGCTGGTGGTGATCGACGCCGGCCATGGCGGCCATGATCCCGGCGCGATCTCGCCGCATGGCGGCCTGCGGGAAAAGGATTTGACGCTCAAGACCGCGCGGGCGATCCGTGACGCGCTGCTCGCGGGGGGGCGCGTCCGTGTCGCGATGACGCGCGATCGCGACCAGTTTCTGGTGTTGCAGGAACGCTATGCGATCGCCAGGCGACTGGGCGGCAGCCTGTTCATCTCGGTCCATTGCGACAGCGCGGATAATCCCGACGCCAGCGGAGCCAGCATCTATACCCTGTCCGAAGTCGCATCGGACCGCGAAGCCGCCCGGCTGGCCGCGCGCGAGAACAAGGCCGATATTCTCGCCGGGGTCGATCTCGGCCGGCAACCGGCCGACATCTCCTCGATCCTGATCGACCTGACGCAGCGTGAGACGATGAACGAATCGGCGGGGTTCGCGCGGTTGCTCGGGCGCGAGGCGAAGGGCGTGATCCCGCTCAAATCCAATTACCACCGCATGGCGTCGCTGATGGTGCTGAAGGCACCCGACCTGCCATCGATCCTGTTCGAAACCGGCTATCTGTCGAACGAGGGGGATGCAAAGCGGCTCGATTCGGCGGAGGGGCGAAAGGCGATCGCGAAAAGCGTGACGCAGGCGGTGGAAATCCACTTCGCGCGGCGGATGGCGGCGCGCTGATCGCGGCTGTCGTGCGATAACGAACCGTATTCTCGCGCCGGCGAGACCTATGCGAACGTTCCGATTACCGATCGGCTGGCATACCCCTGCCTCCGCAACGCCTGTCGAATGCGCCCACGACCGTACCCCCGCAGAGGCGGGGTTCCAGGGTTCCAAGGCATAAGCCGTTGTTTTGTGAGGCTCTGGACCCCCGCCTGCGCGGGGGTATGGCGAGAGGACGAGACGGCCAGAAACCTTGCGCAGGTTTCGCATTCCGCGGCGTACCGTTTAATCGTGATCCGGCCCCAGGCTGGGGTCCAGATCGCGGGGCCGGACGAACGTGACCAGATGCCCGCAGCCATTGCCCGCGCTCGCCCAGTCGCCATCCAGTTCCAGCACCGCGACGCTGGCGGTCGGAAACTTCTCCTCGACCGCGCCGCGCAACGGGTTGCTTTCGGCTGACAGCAGTAGGACGAGATCCTCCAGCCCTGGATTGTGCCCGACCAGCAACGCGCGATCGACAGCGGCGGGCAGCGCGCGCACGGTGTCGAGCAACGTCCCCTCCGACGCCAGATACAGCAGGCGGTTGCTCTGCTCCTCGGGCAGGCTGCCATAACCGCGCCGGAAATGGTCGAGCGTTTCGACGACACGGCGGGCAGGGCTGGCGACCAGATGATCGAACCGGCATCCCAATTGCCGCAGATGCGCGCCCATCGCGGTCGCCGCGCGGGCGCCCTTGGCGTTCAGCGGCCGGTCGAAATCGCGGGTAATGGCATCGTCCCAGCTCGACTTGGCATGGCGCAGCAGCGTCAGCGTCTTCATGGCAAGGGCTCCATCGGCAGGGCATGCGCCCCATGCCCCACTTCCTGCCCCAAGGAAAGGGCACGCGCGACCGCTTCGTCCAGCGTGCAGCGAATGACCGGTGTCCCATCGGGGAACGCGCCCAGCAGCCGCGACGGCATCGCCGCCGACAGCAGCACGAACAGCCCGCAATCGTCGGCGCGCCGGATCAGCCGCCCGAACGCCTGTGCCAGCCGCGCGCGCACCATCCGGTCGTCATAGGCGCTGCCACCGCCCGCCAGCCGCCGCGCGGCGTGGAGCACGCCGGGCTTTACCCACGGCACCCCCTCCATCACCACCATCCGCAGCGAATGGCCGGGCACGTCGACCCCGTCGCGCAGCGCATCGGTGCCGATCAGCGAGGCACGGGGGTCGTCGCGGAAGATGTCGACCAACGTACCGGTGTCGATCGGGTCGACATGCTGGGCGTAGAGCGGCAATCCATCACGCGCGAGGCGGTCGGCGATGCGCGCATGGACACCGCGCAGCCGCCGGATCGCGGTAAACAGCCCCAGCGTGCCGCCCCCCGCCGCGACGATCAACCGGCCGTACGCATTGGCGAGCGCGGGCAGGTCGCCGCGCTTCACATCGGTGACGATCAGCACCTCGGCCTGTTCGGCATAGGCGAACGGGCTGGTCGCGGCGAAATGGGTCGGCGGGCGCATCAGGTGCGGCGCACCGACGCGCGCATCGGCCTGCGTCCAGTCGCCGCCCGCGCGCAGCGTCGCGGAGGTCACCAATACGCCGTGCGCGGGCTTCAGCACCGTTTCGGCGAAGGGGCGGCCGGGATCGAGCCAGTGGCGGTGCAGCCCCATGTCGTATTCGCGTCCCTCGACCCGTTCGACCGCCAGCCAGTCGACGAAATCGGGATCGACCGGCCCGCCGACCCGCGCCAGCAGCCGCCCCCATGCCGCGACCGTTTCCGCCCGCCAGCCGAGCGAGGCGATCGCCCCCTCGATCCGGGCGCGCGCCGGGCCGTCCATCCAGTCCGGCCCCTCGGTCAGCACCGCTTCCAGCCGCTTGCCAAGCGCAATCAGCGGGCGCAGCAGCGCATCCAGTGCCTGCGCGGCGGGACCGGCGGCGTCGACCAGTTCGGGCGGCGGTTCGGTCAGTTCGGTCTCGAGGCCATAGCCTGCCTCGCCATCCTTGGCGCGCGCGAACACCGCACCGCGCACGCAGGCCAGCAATTTCTCGACCGGACCGAACGGATCGCCCTCCTGCACCCGCGCCAACCAGCCATCGGCGGGCAGCAACCGCGCGGCATCGACCGCCGCCGCCACCGCTTCGCAGCCCGCCGCATCATAGCTGGCGACATCGGACAGCCGCGCCGCCAGCCCACGCCGTCGTCCGCGCCCGCCGCCCTCCGGCCCCAAGACCCAGCGGCGGATCTCGATCGCCTCCATGCCGGTCAGCGCGGCGGAGAACATCGCATCGGCGGCATCGAACAGGTGATGGCCTTCGTCGAAGACATAGCGGGTCGGGCGCGTGCCGGTCTCGCGACCACGCGCGGCGTTGACCATGACGAGCGCGTGGTTGGCGATGACGATATCGGCCTGTGCCGACGCCCGGGCCGCGCGTTCGATGAAGCATTTGCGGTAATGCGGGCAGCCGGCATAGATGCACTCGCCGCGCCGGTCGGTCAGCGCGGTCGATCCGTTGCGCCGGAACAGCGTCGGCAACCAGCCGGGCAGGTCGCCGCCGACCATGTCGCCATCGGCGCTATACGCCGCCCAGCGCGCGACGAGGTGCGCCAGCACCGCCGCCCGCCCCTGAAACCCGCCCTGCAACGCGTCCTCCAGATTGAGCAGGCACAGATAATTCTCGCGCCCCTTGCGCGTCACGACGCGGGCGCGGCGTTCGGCGGGATCGGGAAAGACGCGTTCGCTTTCCTGCGCCAATTGCCGCTGCAACGCCTTGGTAAAGGTCGATACCCACACCGCGCCATCGGCGGCCTCCGACCACAGCGACGCGGACGAGAGATAGCCGAGCGTCTTGCCGATGCCGGTCCCTGCTTCCGCCAGCACCAGATTGGGCGTGTCGCGTGCGACGCGCGGGGCAAAGGCGTCGGCGGCGGCGGCAGCGAAGGCGCGCTGGCCGGGGCGCGCCTCTGCCCCCTGACCGGTCAGGGTGGCCAGCCGTTCGGCGATGGCATCGGGGGACAGCGTCACCGTCCGCGGCGCACCACGCGGCGGCGCTTCCTCCCATTCGGGCAGCTTCGAGAACAGCCAGCGTTCGGCGGTGGCGGGTTTCGGCAGCACCTGTCCCAGAGCCGGAGCCCATGGCCAGCGCAGCCGGAACAGCGATTGCGCGGCGGTCCATGCCCCTTCCTGTTCGGGCCATGGCGCAGCGGCAGTCGCGATCAGTGCCGACGCCGCATCGCGCAGCAGCGCTGCGACGCTCGCTTCGTCGGTCGGCAGTGTCAGCTTCAGCGCCTGCGCGATCCCCTTTGGCGTCGGCACCGCGAACCGTGCCGGATGAACGAACGCGAACAGTTCGAGCAGGTCGAGCCCCGACAGTTCGGCATAGCCCAGCCGCTGGCCGATCAACGGCGCGTTGAGGACGATGGTCGGGGTATCCGCGACGCAGGAAATCGCTTCCCCCCGGCTGATCTCGCGTGTGCCGTTCGCATCGGCGATCCAGACGCCCGAATGGCTGGCGTGCAGGGCGGGGTAGGGGAGCATTGTGCCCTACATAGCGCGATGGACGGAGAACGGAAGTCGAACGCGTAAATCCTCCCCCGTGCCGGGGAGGATTTAGCCGATCTTCTCGCGCTGGCGATCCGCCCATCCCCCGCCTTCGTCACCGCCCCATAGCAGCCAAGAGATATAGCCCGCCGACGGGTCGTCATCGTCGCCCCAGCGATGCGCCTTGGTATCCTTGTCGACGCTGTGCCGCGCGAAATAGCTGTGCATCGATTTGACGTCCGCATCGGACATCGGACCGCCGTCGACGATCTGCTTCGCGCGCTTCACCCCGACCTCGGTCCCGCCGCGATCGAAGGTCTCGTGCAGTTTCAGACCCTTTTCGGCGTTCGCCGCCATCTTCTTCGTCGGTTTGTGCTCGTCGGCCATCGTCATCCTCCGTCGATGGCCCAACCCGTTCAGCCGGCAGGCCGTTCCGTTACCACAACACGCCCTTGTCCGGGGTCAGCGGTTGCGGTGCCGGATCGCCGATCGCCTGCAACAGATCGATCTCGATCGTCCGGCACATCGCGGTCAGCGGCAGGTCGTGCACGATGTTGGCGAACGGATCGGCCAGATCCTCGCCGATCTGCAGCACGGCAAGGAACATCAACCCCGCCAGCCCCGACCCGAGCGGCGTGGCGATGCCGAGCGTTTCGACCAGCCCGATCGGCAGCACGATGCAGAACAGCCGCGTGAACAGCGACGGCAGGAACCGATACTGCACCGGCAGCGGCGTGTTCTTGATCCGCTCCATGCCGCCCTGCGCGTTGGCGATGTCGATCAGCACGCTTTCTAGTCCGGTCTGCTGGATGCTGTCGATCCATCCGCGGCGCTGCGCCTCGGCAATGCGCGAACCGGTACCGTCGAGCAGCCCGTTGGCGACGTTGGTGCGCCCCAGCGGCTCGCCCGCCTCGTCACGCGACAGGAATCGATGCACCTCGTCCTTCGAATCCAGCTTGCGCAGCTGGCAGCGCAGCGCGTGGACATAGGCGATATGCCGCAGCACGATCGACCGCTTGAGATCGCGCTTCTGCCCTTCGTTTTCCGGCCCGATGTACGAGATCGCGCCGCGCGCGAGGTTGCGCGACGCGTTGATCATCAATCCCCAGAGCGAACGCGCCTCCCACCACCGGGCATAGGCCGAGTTCACCCGGAAGCCGAGAAACAACGCCAGCGCCGAACCGAAGATCGTCAGCGGCAGCGACGGCGCCTTGAACGGCAGGACGAAGTACACGACGGTGACGATCACGTCCCAGACGAACAGGGCAAGCGCCGGCTTCCATACTTCGGCGACGATACGGGGCAGGCGGGGTGCATCGGAGACGATCATTGCTCCACGCTACGCCCAACCGACGGCATGGTTGCATCGCAACAGGTGGAAATATTGCGGCCAACCGCGTATCGGGATCGGATGACCAACCCAGACATCCGCAATGCAGCATTGGTTTCAAAAGCTTGGCCGTATGAAGAGGCGCGCAAGCTGCTGAAGCGCTATCCGGACAGAAAGCCGGGCGGCGAGCCGGTCCTGTTCGAAACCGGCTATGGTCCGTCGGGGTTGCCGCATATCGGTACCTTCAACGAAGTGCTGCGCACGACGATGGTCCGCAAGGCGTTCATGGAATTGTCGGATCAGCCGACCCGCCTGATCGCGTTTTCGGACGACATGGACGGCCTGCGCAAGGTGCCGGACAATGTGCCCAACGGCGATCTGTTGCGTGAACATCTGGGCAAGCCGCTGAGCGAAATTCCCGATCCGTTCGGGACGCACGCCAGCTTCGCCGCGCACAACAATGCGCGGCTGCGCAGCTTTCTCGACCAATATGGTTTCGATTATGAGTTCGCGTCGTCGACTGATTATTATCGCGGCGGCCGGTTCGATTCGGCGCTGAAGGCGATCCTGCGCAACTATCAGGCGATCCTCGACATCATGCTGCCGACGCTGGGGGCCGAACGTCGTGCGACCTATTCGCCGGTGCTGCCGATCTCGCCGACCAGCGGTATCGTGTTGCAGGTCCCGGTCAAGGTGCTCGACGCGGAAACCGGCATGGTTGCGTTCATGGACGGCGACACCCGCGTCGAACAATCGATCCTGTCGGGTGGCGCGAAGCTGCAATGGAAGGTCGACTGGGCAATGCGCTGGGTCGCACTGGGCGTCGATTACGAAATGGCGGGCAAGGACCTGATCGATTCGGTGACCCAGTCGTCGAAGATCGCCCGCGTGCTCGGCGCGCGTCCGCCCGAGGGCTTCAATTACGAGATGTTCCTCGACGAACATGGCCAGAAGATTTCGAAGTCGAAGGGCAACGGCCTCAGCCTCGAACAATGGCTGACCTATGGTCCGCCCGAAAGCGTCGCCTTCTATGCGTATCGCGAGCCGAAAAAGGCCAAGCAGCTGCATCTGGGCGTGATCCCGCGCGCGATCGACGAATATTGGCAGTTTCGCGCCAACTACGCCGATCAGCCGGTCGAGCAACGGCTGGGCAATCCGGTCCACCACATCCATGGCGGTCCGCCGCCCGCCGAGACGCTGCCGGTGACCTTCGGGTTGCTGCTCAATCTGGTCGGCGTGATGGGTGACGCGACCAAGCCGCAGGTTTGGGGCTATCTGGCGAACTATGTCGAGGATGCGTCGGCGGAACGGTACCCGGCGCTCGACGCGCTGATCGACCATGCGCTGGCGTTCACCCGCGACGTGGCGGAAAAGCCCGAACGCCGCGCCCCGACCGACATCGAACGCGCCGCGCTCGAACGGCTCGATGCCGATCTGGCGGCGATGCCCGCCGATGCCGGTGCGGAGCAGATCCAGAACGCGGTGTACGAAATCGGCAAGACCGCCGGGTTCGAATCGCTGCGCGACTGGTTCAAGGCCTGTTACGAAACGCTGCTCGGCACGGCGCAGGGACCGCGTATGGGCAGCTTCATCGCGCTGTACGGCATCGACAATACGCGCAAGTTGATCGGCGAGGCGCTGGCGCGGTAGTCGTCATTTTCAAAAAGGGCTTGGTCACAAGCCCTTTCGTCATCCCGGCGCAGGCCGGGATCCACGGTGCCGCTGGATCCGAACCCTTCAGCGCTTGCGGAACCTTGGATCCCGGCCTGCGCCGGGATGACGAACGTAGGAAACGGTTATCCGGAACCGCGGACTATTTCCGGTCCTCGTAGAACTTCCTGACCACGTTCCACCCTTCCTCCGCCGTTTCGACGAAGGTGATGAGGTCGAGATCGCGTTCCGAGATCACGCCTTCCTCGACCAACGCGTCCCAGTTGACGACCCGGTTCCAGAATTCGCGGCCATAAAACAGTACGGGGATCGGCTCGATCTTGCCGGTCTGGATCAGCGTCAGCAACTCGAAGCTTTCATCGAACGTGCCGAAGCCGCCGGGGAACACCGCGACCGCGCGGGCGCGCAGCAGGAAGTGCATCTTGCGCAGCGCGAAATAGTGGAACTGCATCGACAGCGCCGGGGTGACATAGGGGTTGGGAGCCTGTTCGTGGGGGAGGACGATGTTCAACCCGATCGATTCAGCACCGGCTTCGTTCGCGCCGCGATTGGCCGCTTCCATGATCGACGGGCCGCCGCCCGAACAGACGACGAAGTGCCGCTTGCCGTTGACATCGTTGGGAAACTGGCCGGCGTGGAAGGCCAGTTCGCGCGCCACGTCGTAATAATGCGCCTTGGCGACGATCCGCTCGGCGATCGCGCGCGCCTTGTCGTCCTGTGCGAGGTCGAGCAGCATGTCGGCCTTGTCCGGTTCGGGAATCCGCGCCGAGCCGTAGATGACGAAGGTCGAGGCGATGTTCGCTTCGTCCAGCAGCAACGAGGGTTTCAGCAGTTCCAGCTGGAATCGCACCGGCCGCAGATCGTCGCGCAACAGGAACTCCATGTCCTGAAACGCCAGTCGATAGGCGGGATGCTCGGTCTGCGGGGTGGAAAGCTGGGCGCGGGCCGCCTCGGCCTCCTGCTTGGCCCCGCGGAACACGCGGGACGGTACTTTGGTATCAGTCATAGGGGGATGAATTTAGGCACGTCCGCAAACAGCGGCAAGCGGGTTGCGTCACCGGCACAGCGGTCGCCCGCCCATGTCGAAATGAAAATGGTTGGCATGCGCCGCGTTATACTGGGGGCCGAGCGTGGTGACGAAGCGCTTGCAGGCCGATCGGTGGACGATGCGCAGGAATTCGCGGACCTGCGGGTCGGGGCTGTTCCAGTCGCGCTCGATCGAGATGCGGCGGCCGTCCGCCAGCACGAAACTGCCGATGTCGATCGCATTGGCGAAACCATGTTCGGACACGCGCCCCGCCGCGCGACTGCCGCCACCGACGATGCCCCGGCAGACATAGGTGCCATAGCTGTCGATTCGCGTCACCTCGCTGCCCAGCAGTTGCCGGGCGGCCGGGCGGACGCCGTGGCGGACCCAGCCGGTCAGCGCCCGCGCCGCCGGACAGCGTATCGCCTTCAGCCCGTTGATCGGGGTACCGATGTCGAGCAACTGCACCGCGCCCAGCACGATGCAGCCCGATCCGTAGTCGCGATCGGGCAGGGGGCTGAACCGGACCTCGGCACGCGACAGGTCGGCGAAACATTGCTGCGTGTCGCGCGGCGTCTGCCCCGACAACGTGATCGGCCCCGCCGGGCGCGGCGCGATCGGTCGTGGCGGCGGCTTGGGGTCGGGACGGTCGCCACCGATACACGCCGACAGGAACAGGATCGCAAGCAACAGGGTGAAACGCGGAGTGGCCATCGCCATCGTGGTTCCACGTCACCGTCGGCACCACAAGCGGCGATGCGACCGACCGTGCCACGCGTTCGTGATGCGGATTGACGGTAACCGTTGTCACGAAAAGATTGATTGCCGGGCACATTTTTGAATATGTACGGCTTTTGGATGCCCGGATGACGGGGATTCTCCCCGCCATCCGGCAACGGACCGCATTGCAAAGGAATGCAGCGTGACTATCGTCGTCCGAACCCTGTCCGATCGCGTGTTTGAAATCGTGCGCGAACGAATCGTCAGCGGTGCGCTGCCCGAAACCTTTGCGATTCGTCAGGATGCGCTGGCCAGCGAACTGGGCGTCAGCAAGATCCCGCTGCGTGAGGCGCTGGCCCGGCTGGAACAGGAAGGACTGGTCGCCGGACAGGCCAATCGCGGCTATACCGTGCGGCCGATGTCGGCGTTGCAGGCCGAGGAAATCTACGAACTGCGTCTGGCGGTGGAGCCGGGTGCTGCCGCCTATGCTGCGATCCACGCCGACGAACTGCGGCGCGCGGCGGTGATCGACGCGTTCGAGCGGCTGGACGGCGCGCCGGCCCGCGACCTGCTGGAGGCGGCGGCGCGCAACCGGGCGTTTCACGCCGCCCTGGTGGCGGCGAACGGGCGCGATCTGACGATCGATCTGGTGCAGCGTTTGTCGGTGTTGGCCGAACGCTATGTCGTCGCCCATCTGCGTCCCGCCGGACGTGGCGACCGCGCCTATGTCGAGCATCGCGCGCTGGTCGACGCGTGGCTGGCGCGGGACGGGGTGGCGGTGCGCACCGTGCTTACCCGCCATCTCGAAGCGACGATCGAGGATCTGCGGACGGAATTTGCCGCAGCGGTAACCCTCGCCTGACGCGGGGTGGGCCGGGGCCGGCGGCTGGGGTAAGAAGCGGCATGATCCGTCTGCTCCTGACCCTGGCCGCCGTGTCGCTGGCGACTGCCCCGGCAATTGCCCGCGACATCCTGTTCATCGGCAACAGCTTCACCTTCGGTGCCGGATCGCCAGTCGAACGCTATCGCCCCGACAGCGTCACCGACCTGAACGACGACAGGATCGGCGGGGTGCCCGCGCTGTTCCGTGCCTTTGCCGAACAGGCCGGGCTGGACTGGACCGTCGCGCTCGAAACCTCGCCGGGCAAGGATCTGGCCTATCACTATGCCAACCGGCGCGGTGCGATCGACCGGCGCTGGGACGTGGTGATCCTGCAAGGCTATTCGACGCTCGACGCCCGGCGTCCGGGTGACGCCACCCGCCACGGCGAAGCGGCGGGCAGGCTGGCGGCGCTGATCCACGCCCGCAACCCCCAGGCACAGGTAAAGCTGGTCGAAACCTGGTCGCGCGCCGATCTGACCTATCGGCCCGGCAGCCGCTGGTCGGGCAAGCCGATCGCGGCGATGGCGAACGATCTGGCGGCGGCGAACCGGCAGGTGGCAAGGACGGTGCCGGGCATCGCCGGCACGATCCCGGTCGGCAGCGCGTGGAACGACGCGATCGCCAGCGGGCTGGCCGACGCCAACCCGTATGACGGGATCGATCCGGGCAAGATCGGGCTATGGGCCGACGATCACTATCATGGCAGCACCGCCGGCTATTATCTGGAGGCGCTGACCATCTTCGGCCGGGTCACCGGCTTTGACGTGCGCCGGCTGGGGCCCAACGAGCGCGCCGCCCGCGATCTCGGCCTGACGCCCGCCATTGCCAAGGCGTTGCAGCGGGTCGCGTGGCGGACCTTGCGTCGGAATCGTTGATGCGCTGGCTGGTCCTCACCCTGTTCCTGACGGCGTGCGGTGGTGGCGATGGCGATCGCGCCTGGCGGCTGCGCGCGGCAGGACCGAACGCCGATCTGGCGACCCTGCTCGTCCATGCCGATGTCGATGCGGGCAAGCGCGCCTTTGGCCAATGCGCCGCGTGTCATACGATCGGTGCGGGTGGGCAGGCACTGGCCGGACCCAATCTGCATGGCGTCATCGGCCGCACGGTCGCGAGTGACACGCGCTTCGGTTATACCCAGGCACTGATCGAGCATGGCGGCCGCTGGAACGCGGCGCGCATGGACGCGTGGCTTGCCGCGCCGTCGCGGGTGGTGCCGGGAACGCGCATGGCCTTTGCCGGCGTCCGCGATCCGATGGAGCGCGCCGACCTGATCGCGTATCTGACCGAGGAAAGCCGGTGATTCTCCCCTCCCTGGCAAGGGAGGGGCGGGGGTGGGTTGGCCTGCGAGGGACGGTGACCGTGCGACAACCGGCCAACCCACCCCCNAACCCACCCCCAACCCCTCCCTTCCAGGGAGGGGAGCTGTCGCGGCCTATAGCTGATGCCCGGTACGATCGCGCTTCGTCGCCAGATAGCGTTCGTTGTGCGGGTTCGCCGGTAAATAATGCGCGACCCGTTCGATGACAGTAATCCCCGTCGCCTCCAGCCCCGCGACCTTGGCCGGGTTGTTGGTCAGCAACCGGATCTGCCGCTGGCCGAGCAGCGCCAGCATCCGCCCCGCGACGCCGAAATCGCGCGCATCGATGGCGAAGCCCAGCCGGGTATTGGCGTCGACCGTGTCGAACCCCTGATCCTGCAGCGCATAGGCCCGCAGCTTGTTGACCAGTCCGATCCCGCGTCCTTCCTGCCGGAGATACAGCAGGATGCCCCAGTTCGCATCGGCGATGGCGTGGATCGCGGCATGGAGCTGCGGGCCGCAATCGCATTTCAGGCTGCCGAGCACATCCCCGGTCAGGCATTCGCTGTGCAGCCGGACCAGCGGCGGGTGCCCGTCGGGCTGACCGATGACCAGTGCGACATGCTCGCCCGCGGCATCGGGCGTGCGGAACGCGACGATCTCGCTGTCCTCGGCCCCCGCCACCGGCAGTCGCGCGCGGGTGACGATCGCCAGCCGATTGGCATCCTCATGCGCATTGATCGCTTGCGGGGTGATCGTCACCTCCGCACCGGTGCCGTCCGCGACGAAGGCGGGCAGCAGGCCGGCCACCCGGGCGAGGCGCAGCGCGGCGGTCGCGGCGACCGGCGCTGCCACGTCGATGCTGCGAAACGGCCCCTTCATCGGCGTGGCGAGGTCGAGTTGCGGGTCGGCCAGCGCCGTCGCGGCGGCGAAGTCGGTCCATGCCTCGCGCCGGATCGCCACCGGATGATCGGGTTGGGCGGCGGCGCGCTGGTTGACGATCCGCAGCGTTTCGGCCCGGCCGAACGACAACAGGATATGGCCGGTACCATCGGGATCGAACCGCGCCAGCCGTTCGGGATCGGCGGTCTCGATCGGCAGCAGCGTCAGCACCGGCTCGCCCGGCGCGGCGATGGCGATCGGCCAGCCGCGGCGCAGCGCATCGATCGCGCGGGCGACGTCGCGGGTCTCGCTCAAAACGCGAACTCGGTGACGATCGGGATATGGTCGCTCGGCTTCAGCCAGCTGCGGCACGGTTCATGGACGCGGTGCGCGACCGCCTTTGCCGCGACGTCGCGGCTGGCCCACATATGGTCGAGCCGCCGTCCGCGATCCGACGCCGCCCAATCCTTCGCGCGGTAGCTCCACCACGTATAGAGCCGCTGCGGTGCCGGTACGAACTGGCGGCCCAGATCCACCCAGTCGTTCGCCGCCTGCAACCGCACCAGCGTCGCGACCTCGATCGGCGTATGGCTGACCACGTCGAGCAATTGCTTGTGGCTCCACACATCGCTTTCGAGCGGGGCGACATTGAAATCGCCGACCAGCAACGTCGGGATGCCCGACAGGCCGTGCGACCATTCGATCATGCGTTCGAGGAAATCGAGCTTCTGGCCGAACTTCGGGTTCAGCTCGCGGTCGGGCACGTCGCCGCCGGCGGGGATATAGACGTTCTCGATCCTGAGCCCGTTGGCCAGCCGCACGCCCAGATGCCGCGCCTCGCCATTGGCCTGCCAGTCGAGCCGGTCATCCTCGGCCAGCGGCACTTTCGAGATCACGGCGACGCCGTGGTGCATCCGCTGCCCGTTGATCGCGATATGGGTATAGCCCAGCCGCCGCAGCGGTTCGTACGGGAAATCGCGATTCTCGACCTTCGTTTCCTGAAGGCACAGCACATCGGGCTGCGCTTCACGCAGGAACTGCTCGACGATGTCCATGCGGAACCGGACCGAGTTGATGTTCCACGAAGCGACCGAAAGCATGTCCATGCAGCGCCTGTACCGTCGGAGAAGCGCCTGCGCCAGACATGGAAAGGCCCCCGCTCCGGGGGCATGGAGCGAGGGCCGACCTGGCGTTCGTTACGCAGGCGGGCGTTGAAGACCCGGGCAACAGGGGGGAAAATCCCGGACGCGCTCCAACACCGCGAGATCAGCCTTAGGGCTGCGAACCTGTCGCCAACATGAACGCTTTCTGTAATTTTCTAAAAATACCGGACATATGCGTTGAACCGCGACAAATGCAGCGGGCCGCGCGCCATTCGCCGGTATCGGCATCGCCGGCCGCTCGCGAATCGGTTTGCGCTGGAACAGGTGGGCCGCGACGGTGCGCCTATCGCCGCGGACGGCTGGGTTCGTTGAACCGGAACGCATTGTCGGCGACCGGGACATTGAACTTCTGGTTGGTCAGGCGGACCGTGGTCCGGTTCGCCTGCGCATCGAGCGCGACCCAGCCCTGCAGCATCAGCCCGGCGGGGGCGGCGGGCTGGCGCGCGAACACCATCGTGATCCGGCCATATTCGGGGCGTTTCGGGTCATAGGCCTCGACGCTGACGATGCGCGGATCGTTCGACGGCACGACCCGCGCGAATTTGGATGCGTCGCGTTCGGGGTTCAGCAGGATGCCGAGCGGCGAGTTACCGATCGGCCAGCGCTGCTTCTGCCCGACCTGATAGTCGAGGAAGTAGAGCGATTTGCCATCCGACACGAGCAGGATCGGCACGCCCTTTTGATACTGGAAGCGGATCTTGCCCGGCTTCTTGAGCGTCAGCTGCCCGGTCAGCACGCGACCGTTGCGATCGGTCTGGCTGAAATCGGCGGTCATCGTCTGCGTCGCCGACAGATGCCGCTGAACCGAGGCGAGATCGTTCCGCGGTGCCTGCGCAGATAGCGCGACCGGGGCGGCAAGGGCGACGGCGAAAGCGAGCGGGCGGATGGGGAATCTCCGTATCATGGTGCCGGGGTAGGATCGGCGCATTGAACGCGGCGTGAACCCATGGGTTGCGAGATAACTCCCCTCCCTGACAAGGGAGGGGGCGGGGGTGGGTCGGCCAGCGAGGAACGGTCAGCGCGCCGCAACGAACCGNCCACCCCCAGCCCCTCCCTTGTCAGGGAGGGGAGTAGAAAGCGGGTGCCGCCCGCCCGCTTACAGCCGGTGTTCGCCCTTCACCCAGCGGACCGTGCCCGAACTGGCGCGCATCACGACGCTTTCGGTGGTCATCTTGCCCTTCAGCCGCTTCACCCCGGCGAGCAGCGAACCGTCGGTCACGCCGGTCGCCGCGAAGATGCAGTCGCCGCGCGCCAGTTCGGTCAGGTCGTACTGCTTGTCGAGGTCGGTGACGCCCCATTTGGCGGCACGCGCGCGTTCGTCGTCGTTGCGGAACAGCAGCCGGCCCTTGAACTGCCCGCCGACGCAGCGCAGCGCCGCTGCCGCCAGCACGCCCTCCGGTGCGCCGCCCGACCCCATATACAGGTCGATGGTGGTGTCGGGATCGCTGGTCGCGATCACGCCCGCCACGTCGCCATCGCCGATCAGCATCACGCCGCAGCCGACCGACCGCAATTCGGCGATCAGCGCGCCATGACGCGGGCGGTCGAGGACGCAGACGATGATGTCGCGCGGATCGACGCCCTTGGCCGTGGCCACCGCCGTCACATTCTCGGTCGGCGACCGGTCGAGGTCGATGACGCCGTCGGGATAGCCCGGACCGCACGCGATCTTGTCCATATAGACGTCGGGCGCGTTCAGCAGCCCACCCTTTTCCGCGATCGCCAGCACGGCCAGGCTGTTCGGACCGGCGGTGGCGCAGATCGTGGTCCCTTCCAGCGGGTCGAGCGCGATGTCGATTTCGGGGCCGTTGCCGGTGCCGACCTTCTCGCCGATGAACAGCATCGGCGCTTCGTCGCGCTCGCCCTCGCCGATCACGACGGTGCCGTCCATGTCGAGTTCGTTCAGCGCGGCGCGCATCGCTTCGACGGCGGCGGCGTCGGCAGCCTTTTCATCGCCCCGCCCGACCAGCGTCGACGCGGCGATCGCCGCCGCTTCGGTGACGCGCACCATTTCGAGAACGAGGACGCGGTCGAGCGTGTTGCTGACAGGCTGCATATGGTGAGGCTCCGGGCTGTTAAACATATTAAACAAGCGATAGGCGACCGACCCTTGCCCGGCAAGCCGCATCGTTCGATACCTGTGCCGGTCGCTTCGGGGAGGCATGGGCATGACGGCATGGGTGGCGTTGCTGGCGATGGTGCAGGACGAAGGCCGGGCGGCGGCGATGATCGCGCGGGCGCGCAGCCTGACGCAGGTCGCGCAGGCGTGCCACGCCGATGCCGATGCCGACGAAATCGTGGTGTGTGCGCGGCGCAACGCCGACCGGTTCCGCGTACCGCTGTCGACGCCGCCGGCCGACGGCGACCCGCGGGCGGTCGACGCGCTGGGCGAGCGCGAACGGTTGCTGGCGGTACCGCAACCGTCCTGCGGGACGGCGGCGTTCCTGCAAGGCTGCGGGTTCGTCGGCGCGACCGCGTCGACCCGGCGCGGCGGCAGTATCGCCGCGCCCCGGCCGCTGGCGAAATAGGCAACCAAAGCGCCGATAACGGGTTCGGAAATGCAGGTTTATGGGGAGGGTGCCATGTCGATGACGCTGTTGTTCGCGCTGGTCCTGCAATCGGCACCGGTGGTGACGAAACTGAACGTCGCCGAACCGGTCGATTGCGCCGTCACCCCGCGCGCGCTGGGCTGTCCGGAACGGCGCAACGAGCGTTTCCGGCTGGGCGACAGCGACGAACCGGCGTTCGACCGCAAGGCGGATGGATTGAAGCAGGACGGGCGGCAGTGCGGGCTGCTGGGATCGCAGCAATATTGCACCCGCAAGCCGCGCACGATCCTGTCGGCACCGACCAACTGACACTGCGCTTCGCACCGGGCGCGTCCGCGCGTTTCACACGGGTTTCGAACGAACGGGGCGGCACGATGCCGCCCCGCACGCCTCATGCTTCGGCGAGTTCGGCCTGTGCGTTGACCTTGTGTTCGGCCATCGACGTCAGCTTCTCGTCGGTGGCGCGTTCTTCCGCCAGCGTTTCGCCTAGCAGCGCGGCGATATCCTCCCGGCCGAGTTGCCGCGCCCATGCGATCAGCGTGCCGTAGCGAGTGATCTCGTAATGCTCGACCGCCTGCGCCGACGCGATGAGCGCGGCGTCGAGCACTTTCTTGTCGGCGATCTCACCGGCGACCTCGTTCGCTTCCTTGATGATGCCGTCGATCGCCGGACAGGTCACGGCCTTCTTCGTCGCGCCGTGCAGGTCGAACACCTGTTCCAGCCGGCGGATCTGCCCTTCGGTTTCGGCCAGATGGCGTTCGAACCCGGCCTTCAGTTCGGGATCGGTCGCCTTGGCGATCATCTTCGGCAACGCCTTGGTGATCTGGTTCTCGGCGTAGAAGATGTCCTGAAGCTGATGGACGAACAGGTCGTCGAGCGTCGCGATATCCTTCGAAAACAGGCCCATGACGGTTTCCTTCGCTGGCGGGGTGATGCCACCCTCAACGATGCGGTCCGCCACGGGTTGCGTGGAAAGCGCGTTACCTGCCGCGACAGGCGAGCAGTTCGACGACATCCTCCAGCCGCGCGGCATCGCCCAGCGCGATCACCTCGCCGATGCTGCCGGCATGGAGCGGATCGCCCGACCAGTCGCTCATCGTGCCGCCCGCGCCCTCGACCACCGGTACCAGCGCGGCGAAATCGTGCAGCTTCAGCCCCGCTTCGACCACCACGTCGATATGCCCCGACGCCAGCGTGCCATAGGAATAGCAATCGCCGCCCAGCACGGTCGAGCGCACCTTCGCCTCGACATGTTCGAAGCCGTGCAACTGCCCGTCGTCGAACAGGGCCGGGCTGGTCGTCGCCAGCAATGCGTCGGCCAGATCGCGGCAGCGACGGGTCCGGGCCGGTTGCCCGTTGAAGGTCGTGCCACGCCCGATCGCCCCGACCCAGCGTTCGCCGATGATCGGCTGGTCGATGACCCCCAGCACCGGCCAGCCATCCTCGACCAGCGCGATCAGCGTGCCGAAGATCGGCCGTCCGGCGATGAACGACCGGGTGCCGTCGATCGGGTCGAGCACCCATACCCGCCCGCTGGTCCCGTCGCGGACGCCATATTCCTCGCCCTGAATACCGTCCGAGGGCCGTTCGCGCTCGATCAGAATGCGCATCGCCGCCTCCGCCTCGCGATCGGCGAGCGTCACCGGCGAGGCGTCCTCCTTGATTTCGAGGCCATAGTCGCTGCGGAAGCGCGGGCGGATCGCGGCACCGGCGGCATCGGCCAGGTGCGCGGCAAGGGTCAGGTCGGTGGCGGTGACGGGCATGATGGGCCTTTGCATTGCGAACCGTCAGATAGGCGGTGGAGCGGGCAAAGCGCAAACGATGCTCGCGGTTGTCGCAAATGGCTGGCACAGATGGCCGATGATCGCGCTCGCCCTGCTGCTCGCCGCCCCGCCGCAAATTCGCATCGTTGCCGAACCGCCGGAATCGGTTGCGGCTGCCGGGCAAGGGGTGACGGTGTTCCTGTTGAACGAAGGATCGACGGTGGCCGAAGCCGAACCGCACATCCTCGATGTCATTACGGCGGATGGTGCGGCGATCGAGATCGCGCCGCTGGATGCGACGCCGGTATCGGTCCCGCCGGGCGGCTTCCGCAAGCTGCGCTACCTGATCGCTTCCTCGCCGATTCCGGTTCCGCCATCGCCGTCGCCGTCTGCGGTTCCGTCGGGTGAAACGACCGTCGCCACCGCAACGGGGCGGGCATCGGGGTTTCTCGACCGGTTCGAACCGCATGCGCCGATCTATGGCGCGTTCGGGCTGGGATCGGACGGGGCGAAGCTGCAATTCAGCCTAGCCGTCCGTCCGTTCGATGGCGCGGGCGCGCTCGACGGGGTGCGCCTCGCATGGACGCAGACGATGTTCTGGGCGATTGATCAGCCATCCGGCCCGTTCCGGTCCACCACCTACAGCCCCGAAGTCTATTATCAGCGCGCGCTGCGCGACGATATCGTCGGTGCGGTCGGCTATGCCCATGATTCGAACGGGCGCGATGCCGGATCGATCGACGTGAACCGCCTGTTCGCCTCGGCCAGCTATGCGGTGCCGATCGGCGGCGACTGGCGCGTCGAGGTGACGCCGAAGCTGTGGACCTATGTCGGTACCGGCTATCGCGATCTCGACCGCTATTGGGGCAATTGGTCGCTGGGGGCCGCGATCGGGCAGACCGATGGCCTGCGCATCGCCGCCTCGCTGCGCAATCCGGCGGGCAGCCGGCGGGCGGGCGAGGTGTTCGCCTCCTATCCGCTCACCCGGATCGGTGGCGGCACCGGACTGTACGTTTTCGGGCAGGCGTTCAGCGGTTACGGCGAGGCGATCGACGATTATCGTCGGCGCAGCTCGAGCGCGCGTCTAGGCATCGCTTTCACGCGTTAGCATACCCCGTTCTCCCGACGACCTTTCGACCAAGGAACCGCCCGATGCGTATCGCCCTGCTTGCCGCTGCCCTGACCCTGCCCTTTGCTGCGCCGCTGTCGGCCGCGCTCGCGCCCGGTGCGAAGGCACCCGATTTCACCACCCGGGCGGCGATCGCCGGCAAAGCGTTCACGCTCAATCTGCGGTCGCAGCTGCGCAAGGGACCGGTGGTTCTGTACTTCTTCCCCGCGGCGTTCACCGGCGGTTGCAATGCCGAGGCGAAGGCGTTTGCCGATTCGGTCGATCAGTTCAAGGCGGCGGGCGCGACGGTGATCGGCATGTCGGCCGACCCGATCGATAAGTTGCAGGCGTTTTCGAACGAACATTGCGCGGGCCGTTTCGCCGTCGCCAGCGCCGGTCCGCGCGTGATCCAGGGCTTCGACGTCGCGCTCAACCGCCCCGCCGCCGCCGATGGCAAGGCGCGCACGATGACCACGCGCACCAGCTATGTCATTGGCCGCGATGGCCGGATCGCCTTCGTCCATTCGGACATGAACCCCGCCGACCATGTCCGCACCACGCTGGCGGCGGTCCGCGGGCTCGCCGCGCCGCGCTGAGGCGAACCGCGTCCGGGACGTTAATCGTGCATCAATCGTGAATCGGCGGGCAACCCGATCTTAGCAAAGGCAGCATATTCCTTCTGTCCACGGTTTCGTGGGCGGAGGGAAATGCGCGGTGTATATGGAAAGAATCGGTAGCGTGACCCCGGCCGGCAACGGTCTGGTTCGTGCGATCCTCACTTTCCTCGAAGACCAGCGGCTCGAACCAACGCCCGTCAACTATACCTTTGCCTATCGGGTGATGAGCGACCCGGCGGGGGCCCTTGCCCGCGAGGTCGCACGGCGGACCGATGGCGGCTTTCGTCTGAGCAGCGGCGAGGTCGAGATGCTGGGCAACGCCATCGAGCCGGGTACGCGGTCTTTCAATCCCGCCGATCCGGCCCCCGCCCCGGTCGAACCGGCCCCTGCCGACAGCGCCGACGCCGAACGGGCCGCCGAAACCCAGCGGCAGGTCGCCGGATTCGAATCGATGGTGTCGGCAATCCACAACGAAACCCGCGATTTCGGTCGCGATCTGGCGGCCAGTGCCGACGCGCTGAGCGCCGTGCCGGGGACCGATGTCGTCTCGGCGATCGCCGAACTCGCGCGGATCACCGCGTCGATGCGGGCACGGGTCGATATCGCCGAAACGCGGCTGGCACAGGCGACGCGCGAGGCGAGCGCGTTGCGGCAGGAACTGGCCGTAGCGCATGAGGATGCCCGGCGCGATCCGCTGACCGAACTGCCCAATCGTCGCGCCTTCGAATCGGCGTCGACCGATCGCGACGACGGCCCGTTCCATGTCGCGCTGTGCGACGTCGATCACTTCAAGTCGGTCAACGATCAATACGGCCATCCGGTCGGCGACCGCGTGCTGAAGGCGATTGCGGCGACGCTGGACCGCGAATGCGCCGGCCATCTGGTCGCACGCTATGGCGGGGAGGAATTCGCGTTGCTGATCGGCGGCGTCGACCGGGCGACGGCCTTCGACATGCTCGAACGGGCGCGCCGTGCGGTCGGTGCGCGCCGCTACCGCCTGCGCGAGACCGATACGGTGATCGAGGGCGTCACGATGTCGGCCGGTCTGGTGACGTTGCGGCCCGGCGAGACGATCGTCGACGGCGTTGGCCGGGCGGACCAGCTGCTCTACGCGGCGAAGCGTGGCGGCCGGGACCAAATGGTTGGCGAAACCGGCTAACTGCTGGCGGAAATTACGCCAATGTAGCGGCGCGCTTCCAAAGCCCTCCAATAAAACCGATACAAATCAGTTATATAAAGAACTGGCATGACCCCTGCAATGCTGTTGGCATCGCCGGCGAGTTGGTTCGCACGGCAAGCAGGGAGTTACCACCATGATCCGCCTCGACCTTCGCCAGCAGTTCGCCGCCGCCTTCGCCGCGTTCTTCGTCTCCGCCCTGCTGCTGTCGGCCGCCGCGCCGGTCGTGCCGATCGCCTGACCTATTTGCCGGTCAGGGCGCGGCCGACCGCCTCCGCGACCTTGATGCCATCGACCGCCGCCGACAGGATGCCACCGGCATAGCCGGCCCCTTCGCCCGCCGGGAAGAGGTTGACGGTGTTGAGGCTTTGAAAGTCATCCCCCCGCACAATCCGCACCGGCGACGAGGTCCGGGTCTCCACCCCGGTCATCACCGCATCGGGATGGTCATATCCCGGAATCGTACGGCCGAACGCGACCAGCGCCTCGCGCATCGCCGCTACGACGAAATCGGGCAGGCATTCGGCCAGATCGGTCAGGTGCACGCCCGGACGATAGGACGGCACGACGCTGCGCAGCGCGGTCGACGGCCGGCCCGCGAGGAAGTCACCGATCAGCTGCGCCGGCGCGCGATAGTCGCCGCCGCCCGCCGCATAGGCGCGTTCCTCCCAATGACGCTGCAACGCGATGCCCGCCAGCGGATGCCCCGGATAGTCGCGCGCCGGATCGATGCCGACGACGATGCCCGAATTGGCGTTGCGTTCGTTGCGCGAATATTGACTCATCCCGTTGGTCGCCACCCGGCCGGGTTCGGAGGTCGCGGCGACGACGGTGCCGCCCGGACACATGCAGAAACTGTAGACGGTGCGCGCATTGGTGCAGTGATGCGACAGCGTATAGGCGGCGGCACCCAGATCGGGATGGCCGGCGCAGGCCCCGAAGCGCGCCTCATCGATCCAGCTTTGCGGATGTTCCACGCGCACGCCGATCGAAAACGGCTTGGGTTCGAGGAATACGCCGCGATCGTGGAGCATGTGAAAGGTATCGCGGGCGCTGTGGCCCAGTGCCAGCACGACCGGTCCGTCTGCCGCCAGCGTCTCGCCGGTCGACAGCATCAGGCCGGTCACCCGCCGGGTGCCGTCGGGCCGTTCCTCCAGTTCGATATCGTCGACGCGGTGCGAGAATCGATATTCCCCGCCAAGTTCCTCGACGGTCGCGCGCATCGATTCGACCATGGTGACGAGGCGGAAGGTGCCGATATGCGGATGCGCCTCGGTCAGGATTTCCTCGGGCGCGCCCGCCTTGACGAATTCGGTCAGCACCTTGCGACCCAGATGGCGCGGGTCCTTGATCTGGCTCCACAATTTGCCGTCGGAAAAGGTGCCGGCGCCCCCTTCGCCGAACTGCACGTTCGATTCGGGGTTCAGCTCGCTGCGCCGCCACAGGCCCCAGGTATCCTGTGTCCGCTGCCGCACGACCTTGCCGCGTTCGAGGATGATCGGACGGAACCCCATTTGCGCAAGGATCAGCCCGGCGAACAGCCCGCACGGCCCGGCGCCGACGACGATCGGGCGGGGTCCGGCATAATCGGCGGGTGCCCTCGTGACGAAGCGGTAGCCGGTATCAGGCGTAGGGCCGATGTTACGGTCGCGGCGAACGCGCGCCAGCACCGGTGCTTCGTTGCGGACCGTGACGTCGACCGAATAGACGAGCTGGATATCGTCCTTGTCGCGCGCATCATGCGCCTTGCGCGCGACGGTGTACCGGATCAGGTCGCGCGGGGTGATCCGCAACCGATCGCGGATCGCGGCCGTCAGCGCCTCTTCCGGGTGATTGAGGGGCAGTTTGAGTTCGGTGATGCGAAGCATCCGGCCATCTACAGCCTGTCCGCGAACGGGGGAAGCGTCGCGATTGTCCCGGCGGCGCGATGGCGATAGGCCGGGGGCATGATGGCAATGTTGCGAACCCTGCTGTCGTTGCTACTGATGGTGACGGCGATCCCGGCGCTGGCGCAGACGGCCGGCGATGTGACCACCCGGCTCGACGGTGCGGCTAGCGAATTGGGGCTGGTCGACGGGGCGCTCGACACGAAGCTGGAACAGGGCGACCGCACCGTGCTGCGGGCGCGGGCACAGGCGGTGCGGGCAACGACCCTCGACGCCGCGCAGCAGCTGACCGGCGATCTGGCGCGGATCGATGCGCGGCTGGCGCAGCTGGGGCCGGCGGCATCGGGCGAAGATCCCGCGATCCGCAGCGAGCGGACCGCGCTTGCGCGGCAGCGGACCACGATCGATTCGGCGACGAAGCGCGCCAAACTGTTGTCGGTCGAGGCACAGCAGTTGATCGACGAGATCCAGGAAGGACAGGCGGCGGAGATCAGCCAGAAATGGTTCGGTCACGGTGCTTCGCCGCTGACCCCGACCTTCTGGAGCGCGATATTCCGTGCGGTGCCGCGCGATGCGCATCGGATCGAACGGTTCGTCGCCGCCGAGGTAGACACCGTCGCCGCCGCCGCGCCGGGGCGGATGTGGCTGGCATTGCTGGGACTGGCCATCGCCATCCTGTTGCTGGGCCCGGCGCGGCTGGCGGCCGGACGGGTCGGCCAGCGGCTGTTGATCGAGGGTGCGCCGGGCCGGCGGGTGCGGCGATCGGCCAATGCGCTGGGCCGGGTCTTCGTCGGGACGCTCGCGCCGCTGCTCGCCGCTGTGGCGGTGCTGGCCGGGCTGCGCTGGGCCGGGCTGGTCGCGCCGAGCTGGAGCGCGATGCTCGATCAGTGGCTGGTGGCGATCGGTTTTACCGGCTTCACCAGTTCGGTGCTGGGCGCGGTGCTGATGCGGGGCAGCCCGAGCTGGCGGATCGCACCGATCGGCGATGCGGTCGCGGCGCGGCTGCGACCCTATTCGTTCCTGCTGGCGCTGCTCGCCGGCTTCGCGATCGCGATCGATGCCGGGCACAGCGCGATCGGGACCAGTGCCGCCGCGCGGACCACGACCGCCGCCGTGCTGGCGCTGGCGCATATCCTGTTGATCGCGGGCGCGCTGTTCGCGATCGGCCGGTTGCGGGCGGAGGCGAGCGCGGGCGAGGATGCGCCGGCGCGCACCGGGCTGGCTGCCGTCACGTTGTTCGCATGGTGCGTCGCGGGCGTCGCGCTGCTGGCATTGGCGGCGGGGTATATCGGGTTCGGCCTGTCAGTCGGACAGATGGCGGCGTGGACGCTGGTGCTGGGTGCCGCGGTCTATCTGGCGCTGGCCGCGATCGACGATGTCGCGACGACGGTGTTCGAACGATCGAGTCCGCTCGGCCTTGCGCTGACCCGCGGACTGGGGCTGCGCGGCGGCACGGTCGACCAGTTCGGGGTGTTGCTGTCCGGGGTGCTGCGGGTGCTGCTGGCGGTGCTGGCGCTGGCATTGTGGCTGTTGCCGTTCGGCGGCAGCGGGGTGACCGATATCCTGACGCGGCTGGGCGATCTGGCGCGCGGGGTGCAGGTCGGCGGGGTGACGATCTCCCCCGGCGCGATCCTGCGATCGGTGCTGGTGCTGGCGATCGGCCTGACGCTGGTGCGCGGTTTCATGCGCTGGCTGGAGGGGCGGTATCTTCCCGCCACCGAACTGGATGGCAGCGGACGCAATTCGGTCAGCCTCGTCGCGCGCTATGTCGGGATCGCGCTGGCGGTGATCTGGGCGTTGGCGTCGCTGGGCATCGGGGTCGAACGGATCGCGCTGCTGCTCTCGGCGCTGTCGGTCGGCATCGGTTTCGGTTTGCAGGCGATCACCCAGAATTTCGTGTCGGGCCTGATTCTGCTCGCCGAACGACCGATCAAGATCGGCGACCTGATCCGCGTCGGCACCGACGAAGGCGATGTGAAGCGGATCAGCGTGCGATCGACCGAGATCACGCTGGCCGATCATTCGACGCTGATCGTGCCCAATTCCGAACTCATCACCAAATCGGTGCTCAACAAGACGCTGGCCAGCCCGCTGGGGCGGATACAGGTGCAGTTTTCGGTCTCGATCAACGTCGATGCGGCGGCGGTCCAGCAACTGGTGATGGATGCGTTCGCGCGGGAAGCGGCGGTGCTGACCGATCCGGCCCCCGCCGCGTTCATCGATGCGATCGTCAATGACCGCATCGCGTTCAACTGTTTCGGGCATGTCGAATCGCCGCGCGCCGCGTATCGGGCGCGCAGCAACATCCTGCTCGACCTGCTCACACGGTTCCGGGCGGAAGGGATCGAGATGGGCACGGTGCCGCAGCGTCTGGAACTGGTGACGGCCTCGCCAAGCGATCCCGTTCCTCCCTTGCCAGCCGATCCCGCCGGGGGCACGGCGCGGTCATGATCCTACGCAGCGACGAATTTGCCGACCTTTCCACCGCCGATGGCGGGGTGATGCGGACCCATGTCTTTCGCCCGGTGGCGGAAGGACGGTTTCCGGGCGTCGTGCTTTATTCCGAAATCTATCAGGTGACCGCACCGATCCGGCGGCTGGCGGCGTTCATCGCCGGGCACGGCTATGTCGTCGCGGTGCCGGAGGTCTATCATGAATATGAGGCACCCGGCACGGTGCTGGCGTACGACAAGCCGGGCACCGATCGCGGCAACGACCTGAAGTTCGCCAAGCAGGTTAGCGGGTTCGATGCCGATGCGGCGCTGGTGCTCGATTATCTAAGCAGTCATCCGGCATGTTCGGGGCGGATCGGGGTGGCGGGCGTGTGCCTTGGCGGGCACCTCGCCTATCGCGCGGCGCTCTATCCCCGCGTGGCGGCGGCGGCGTGTTTCTATCCGACCGATATCCATTCCGCGACGCTGGGCGCAGGGCGCTGCGACGACAGTCTGGCGCGGATCGGCGAGATCGCGGGCGAGATGCTGTTCGTGTGGGGGCGGCAGGACCCGCATGTGCCCTATGCCGGGCGGCAGGCGATCCGCGAGGCGCTGGAAGCGGCAGCTACGGTCTATGAATGGCATGAGGTGAATGCGCAGCATGCGTTCCTGCGCGATGAGGGGCCGCGCTATGATCCGGCGTTGTTCGTGACGACGACGGGGTGGATGCTGGGGCTGTTCGCAAGGGTTATGGGCGGGCGGGTTTGAGCCTGCCCTGATCTCCTCCCGCACCCGTTTGCTTCTCGACAGGCTCGAAACTGCTCGAACCGAACGGTTCGGATTTGGTCCAGGAAAGAGGTTCCACCCCCGTTTGTCCTGAGTAGCCATTGAGCTTGTCGAAATGGCGTATCGAAGGACCATCGCAGGTACTTCGATACGAGTCTTCGACAGGCTCAGCCCCTACTCAGCACGAACGGAAGGGAATTGAGAGACGTACGGGTCTCACCCGACCGCCGCGACCCCCAGCCGCGGAATCTCGATCTTCGGACAGCGATCCATGACGACGTGCAAGCCTGCCGCCTCCGCACGTCCGGCGGCGGCTTCGTTGACGACGCCAAGCTGCATCCACACCGCCTTCGCGCCGGCCGCGATGGCGGCATCCACCGCCTCGCCGGCGGCGGCCGAGTTGCGGAAGATGTCGACGATATCGATCGGCTCCCCGATCTGGTCGAGGTCGCGGAACACGAATTCGCCGTGGAGATGCTCGCCGGTGATCTGCGGATTGACCGGGATCACGCGATATCCCTGCCGCTGGAGATACGCCATCACGCCGTAGGACGCCCGGTCGGGCCGATCGGACGCGCCGACCAGCGCGATGGTTCGTGCTTCGGTCAGCAGGGTGCGGATGCCGTCGTCGTCGAGCATGTCAGTTTCTCGCCAGCCAGTCGCCGACCCGTGCGGCGATCTCCTTGAACGGATCGGCTTCGGCACCGTTCCCGGCCGCAGGCGGTGTGCCGGCGTCGGAAGCGCTGCGAATCGCGAGCGTCAGCGGGATGCGGCCGAGGAACGGAATGCCGAGCGCCTTTGCCTGGGCCTCCGCGCCGCCGTTGCCGAACGGGTCCGATGTCTCGCCGCAATGCGGACAGACATAGCCGGCCATGTTTTCGACGAGGCCGATGATTGGGACGCCGGCTTTCACGAACAGGTCGATCGCGCGCGTGGCGTCGATCAGAGCGAGGTCCTGCGGCGTCGAGACGATGACCGCGCCCGCCGGCCGGTGCTTCTGGATCATGGTCAGCTGGACGTCGCCGGTACCCGGCGGCATGTCGACGACCAGCGTGTCGGCCATCTCCCAGTGCGCGTCGACCAGCTGCGTCAGCGCGCCGGCCGCCATCGGCCCGCGCCACGCGATCGCCTGTCCCGCCGGCACCAGCTGTCCCATCGACAGCAGCGGTACGCCGAGCTTCGTCGCGACCGGCACCAGCTTCTTGTCGTGCGCCTCGGCCTTGATCCCGTCGACGCCGAGCAGGCGCGGCTGCGATGGGCCATAGATGTCGGCGTCGACCATACCGACCTTCCGCCCCGACCGGGCGAGCGCGATGGCGAGATTGGCGGCGAGGGTCGATTTGCCGACCCCGCCCTTGCCGCTGGCCACGGCGATGATGCGCTGCGCCACCCGCTCGCTGGTCTGCGCCACGCGGACGCCGGCGATGCCTGGCGCGGTCAGTGCCGCCGCGCGGACATCGGCTTCCAGCGCGTCGCGCGCCGCCGGGGGCAGGCCGGTCACATCGAGGATGATGCTCGCCTGATCACCGGTCACCCGAACGGTCGCGCGCCCGGCGGCGACGGGGGCTAGCAACGCGTCGAGCGCGGCGGCGGGGGGCGAAGATGCAGTCATGGCCGCGATGTAGCGTCGCCCAAGCGCGTTACCACTGTAAAAGGGAGGGCGGCCCCCTATAAAGGAAGGATGCGATGGATCATGGGGTGGCGCCGACGCGCGCAAGTGCTGGGGATGAGCGACAAGGGCCCATGGGGCGGCGGCGGTGATTCCGGCAACGGATCGGGCGGCGGCGGCGAGGACGGTCCGCGCAATCCCTGGTCGCTGCCGCCCGCTGGCAAGCGCAGCCGGATCGGCGGATCGACCTCGCTCGACGAATTCCTGAAGCGCGCGCGCAGTGGCGGGCCGGGCGGTGGACCGTCCTTTCCGGCCAATGCCGGACGGCTGTGGCTGGCGGCGGTGGCGGCGTTGGTGTTGGTGTGGATCGGCTTCACCAGCTTTCATTCGATCGGCCCGCAGGAACGTGGCGTCGTGACCATGTTCGGAAAATATACCAGCACGCTGAACCCCGGCATCCAGTTCACCCTGCCCGCGCCGATCATGCGGGTACAGGTCGAGGACGTGCAGAATACCCGTACCGAATCCTTTCCCGAGGGCAGCCAGCCCAATCTGATGTTGACCGGCGACCAGAATATCGTCGATCTGGCGTATTCGGTGCGCTGGAACATCAAATCGCCCGAGGATTACGTCTTCGAGATCAAGAATCCGAAGGAAACGGTGCGCGCCGTCGCCGAGAGCGCGATGCGTGCGGCGGTGGCGGGGAAGAACCTGACCCAGGCGATCGGTTCGGGACGCGGCGAGATCGAGGCCGAGGTGCAGACGCGGATGCAGGCGCTGCTCGACGAATATCAATCGGGCGTACGCGTACTGGGCATCAGCATCCAGAAGGCGGCGGCCCCGGTCGAAGTCGACGACGCGTTCAAGGCAGTGACGGCGGCGCAGCAGGAAGCGCAGTCGAACCTGAACCGCTCGCGCGCCTATGCGCAGCAGGTGATCGCCCGTGCGCAGGGTGATGCGACCGAATTCGACAAGATCTACGAACAATATCGGTTGTCGCCCGACGTGACCCGGCGGCGGCTCTATTACGAGACCATGGAGCAGGTGTTGAACCGCGCCGACAAGACGATCGTCCAGCCCGGCGTTCAGGCCTATCTGCCGCTGCCCGAAGTGCGCCGCCAGCAACAGGCAACGCCCGAACCGCAGGCCCCCCCGACGCCGCAGGCGCAGCCGACGGGAGCCGTACGATGAGCCGGGTGTTGCGCAATCCGATGGCGGCGGGCATCGCGCTGCTGGTGCTGGTCATCCTGTTGTTCAGTACGATCGTGATCGTACCGGAGACGCGGCAGGCGGTGATCCTGCGGTTCCAGCAGCCGGTCGGCACGCTCAATCCGTACCGCGCCGATCAGCCGTTCGGGCGGACCGGGGCCGGGCTGGTCGCCAAGATCCCGTTTTTCGACCGGGTGGTGTGGATCGACAAGCGGGTGCTGGATATCGAGCTCAACAATCAGCCAGTGCTGTCGACCGATCAGCTGCGGCTGGAGGTTGACGCCTTTGCCCGGTTCCGCATCGTCGACCCGTTGCAGGCGGTGATTTCGACCGGGTCGACCGCCAACACCGAAGAGCGGGTCGCCAACCAGCTGGAACCGTTGCTGTCGTCGGCATTGCGCGCCGAACTGGGGCGTCGTCCGTTCGCGTCGCTGCTCAGCCCGGAGCGGGGCGCGGTGATGGACAATATCCAGAATGCGTTGCAACGCACCGCGCGACAGTACGGTGCGGAGATCGTCGACGTGCGGATCAAGCATGCCGACCTGCCCGATGGCAGCCCGCTCGAATCGGCGCTGGCGCGGATGCGCTCGGCTCGGGAACAGGAAGCGGCGACGATCGCGGCACAGGGCCAGCGTGACGCGCAGGTCGTCCGCGCCAATGCCGAGGCGGAGGCCGCGCGCATCTATGCGGCAAGCTTTGGCAAGGATGCCGATTTCTACGCGTTCTGGCGGGCGATGCAGTCGTATCGCACCACCTTTGCCGGGGCACCGAACCAGAGCGGCAGCACGTCGATCATCCTGTCGCCCGAAAACGGGTATCTTCGCGAATTCGGTGGTCGGGAACGCTAAAACTCCGCCGAACATTCAAACCGCGTTCAGCAAGGCAATGGCAGGTTAACGGCCCGAAGGGGTCGTGAGCCTAATTCGAGAGGACCATTCAACAGTGCGTTACGCCTACGCCATTACTTCCGCTCTATTGCTGGGCGGCGCCGCCGCGACCCTGACGCTCAATCCGTCGGGGGCGCAGACCGCGCAGAACGAACCCGGCGCGATCAACGCCATGTCCGCACCGCGCGCCGGTGCGCCGATGAGCTTCGCCGACATGGTGACCCGGCTTTCGCCCGCGGTCGTCAACATCTCGACCACGCAGCGCATCACCGTGCAGCAGCAGGCGAACCCGTTCCAGGGTACGCCGCTGGAGCAGTTCTTTGGTGGACGCGGCGGTGGCGGTGGCGGCGGCCGGACGCAGGAGGCGCAGTCGCTCGGCTCGGGCTTCCTGATTTCGAACGACGGCTATATCGTCACCAACAACCACGTGGTCTCGGCCGGAGCGGAAGGCGCGACGGTCGAATCGATTACCGTGACGCTGGCCGACCAGAAGGAATATAAGGCGAAGCTGATCGGACGCGACGTGCTGTCCGACCTTGCGGTGCTGAAGATCGACGGTCCGAACTTCCCGTTCGTCCGCTTCGGCGATTCGCGGCAGGCGCGGGTCGGCGACTGGGTGCTGACGATCGGCAACCCGCTCGGCCAGTCGGGCACGGTGACCGCCGGCATCATCTCGGCGCTGAACCGCGTCGGGCAGGGGCCGTATGACCGCTTCATTCAGACCGATGCGGCGATCAACCGCGGCAATTCGGGCGGACCGATGTTCGATATGCAGGGCAATGTCATCGGCATCAATTCGCAGATCCTGTCGCCGACCGGTGGCAATATCGGCATCGGCTTCGCGATTCCCGCCGAACAGGCCAAGCCGATCGTCGACAAGCTGATGAAGGGTCAGTCGGTCGCACGCGGCTATCTGGGCCTCGGCCCACAGGATGTCAGCGAAGACATCGCCAACGCGCTGGGCATCAGCAAGGATCGCGGCGCATTGGTGCGTAGCGTTTCGCCGGGCGAACCGGCGGCGCGGGCCGGCATTCGCGTCGGCGACGTGGTCCTTGCGATCAATGGCAAGGAAATCACGCCGCAACAGTCGCTGACCTATCTGGTCGGGCTGGAAGCACCGGGCAGCCGCGTCACGCTCGACGTCCTGCGCGATGGCCGTCGCCAGCAGATCCCGGTGACGCTGGGCACGCGTCCGTCGGAAGAGCAGTTGCAGGCGCAGGACGAACGCTTCGATCCGAACGAAGCGCCGAACAATCCGCCCGCGAACGACAGCCTGTCGGCGACCGCCGGCATGGCGGTGCAGCCGCTCAACCCGTCGATCGCACGGCAGCTCGGGCTGGACGCATCGACGCGTGGTGTGGTGATCGTTGCGGTCGATCCGAACAGCGATGCGGCGGCCAAACAGTTGCGGCGCGGCTTCGTCATCCTGTCGGCGGATCGTCAGCCGGTGACGTCGTCGGCCGAGCTTGCCCGCACGGTCGCGGCGGCACGTGCTGCGAAACGCAAGCTGTTGTTGCAGATCCAGCCGATCGGTCCCGGCGGATCGGTCCCACCGGCCTTCGTCGCGATCGCGGTCGACAACCGGTAAGTACGAGAAGGGCGGCGGTCATCGGGATCGCCGCCCTTTTTACGTGCAAAACGCGCGATTTACGTAGACTTTAAACTAGGTAAGTATCCTGCCACGACAGGGGGCAGGGCATGATCGATACTACCGAACTCTTTGTGGGCGCGACTGGAACTGGCGTCCGCCAATCGCTGGTACTGAAACGCGCCAATCGCCACGGACTGATCGCGGGGGCGACCGGCACCGGCAAGACGGTGACGTTGCAGGGACTGGCCGAAAACTTTTCCGCTGCCGGCGTTCCGGTGTTCGTCGCCGATGTGAAGGGAGACCTGTCAGGCATCGCGATGGCCGGCAGCGCGACCGCGAAGCCGCACGCCGCCTTTGCCGAACGCGCCGCCGCGATCGGGGACAGCGACTGGCAGTATCGCGAGACGCCGGTCGTGTTCTGGGACCTGTTCGGAGACGCCGGCCATCCGATCCGGGCGACGGTGTCGGAAATGGGACCGCTGCTGCTCAGCCGGATGCTGAACTTGAACGACGTACAGGAAGGGGTGCTGACCATCGCCTTCCACGTCGCCGACGAGGACGGGTTGCTGCTGCTCGACCTCGACGATCTACAGGCGATGCTGGTGCATGTCGCCGAGCGCGCCAACGAACTGACCACCCGGTACGGCAATGTCGGCAAGCAATCGGTCGGCGCGATCCAGCGTGCGCTGCTGCAATTGCGGACCCAGGGCGGCGACCGGTTCTTTGGCGAACCGGCACTCGACCTCGCTGACTTCCGGCGAGTGAGCGACGACGGGCGCGGCATCGTATCGGTACTGGCCGCCGACAAGTTGATGGCATCGCCGCGCCTCTATGCGACGTTCCTGCTGTGGCTGCTGTCCGAATTGTTCGAAACGCTGCCCGAAATCGGTGACCCCGAAAAGCCGGTGCTGGTGTTCTTCTTCGACGAAGCACATTTGTTGTTCGACGATGCGTCCGACGCGCTGGTCGATAAGGTCGAGCAGGTTGTGCGGCTGATCCGGTCGAAGGGCGTCGGCATCTATTTCGTGACGCAGAACCCGGTCGATATTCCCGATGCGGTCGCGGCACAACTGGGCAACCGGGTGCAACATGCTTTGCGGGCGTTCACGCCCAAGGAAGCACGGGCGATCCGGGCGGCGGCGGAGACATTCCGTGCCAATCCCGGCGTCGACGTGGCGCAGGCGATCACCGAACTGAAGACCGGCGAGGCGCTGGTGTCGGTGTTGCAGGCGGATGGATCGCCCAGCCCAGTCGAGCGGACGCTGATCCGGCCGCCGCGATCGCGGGTCGGACCGGTGACCCCGGTCGAACGCGGCGTGTTGATGGAAACCGATATCATCGGTGACCGCTACGACACCGCGATCGACCGCGAATCGGCAGCCGAACTGTTGGGAGCGAAGGCCGGGGAAGCCGCTGCCGCTGCTGCCGCCGCCAAGGCGCAGGTCGCCGCCGACAAGGAAGCTGCGCTGCAGGCGAAGGAAGACGCGCGCGCGGCGAAGGAAGCCGAACGCCGGCGCATTGCCGAACAGCGTGCCGCCGACCGCGCGGCGCAGGAGGAGGAGAAGGCGGCGCGCACGACTGAGCGCGAGGCAGCGAACAACCCATGGAGCCGCGCCACGCAATCGGCGACGCGATCGGCCGGGTCGGCGGTTGGGCGGATCGTCGTCAACGAAATCGGCAAACAGGTGTTCGGCACGACCCGCGGCGGGCGTGCGAAAAGTGGCGGCGTCGTCGGCGGTTTGCTGCGCGGTGTTCTGGGCGGGTTGTTCCGGGGTTGACCGGGATGCGAACGGTCGTCGGTGGGACCGAGACGCCTGATATTCCTCCCGCGCTGTTCGCGATGCCGCCCGGCATGGCGATCCGGTACGAACGGCCCGATCCGGCGCTGGCCGACTATACGACCGGCTATCACCTCTATGCCGCCAGCGGACCGGCATCGATCGGGATGGAGAACTGGTTCCTGCCCGGCACCGCCAATGTCCGGGTGACGCTGGACGCAGGGCCGATCGCGGTGTCGATCGGGCGGCGGATATTCAACCCGATGCCGCAGGCCAGCCTGTGCGGGCCGAGCAGCCATGCGCTGCATACGCTGACCAATGGCGGGATCATGATCGGCTTCGGGGTCAGTGCGCTCGGCTGGTCGCGGTTCTTTGCGGAAGGCGCCGACCGCTATGCCGACCGGATCGAGCCGCTGGACGATGTCGCGTCGCCGGGTTTCGCCGACCGGCTGGTCGCGACGCTGTCGGCGGTGGAGGACGAGCATGGCGTGAAGGCTGCACTCGACCGGTTCCTGCTCGCCGAGATCGGACCGCCCAGTCCCGACGAAGCGCTGATTCGGCGTATTGCCCTGCTGGTCGTCGACGATGCGCCGGGCGGGCTGGCGCAGGCGGCGCGGGAATGGGATATCTCGCCCGAAGCGCTGCGGCGGATATGCCGCCGGCATTTCGGTTTCCTCCCCAAAACGCTGCTGATCCGCTCGCGTTTCCTGCGTTCGTTGATCCCGTTGATCGAGTCGCGCGGTGAGATCGATTATTCAAGCATCGATCCGGCCTATTTCAGCGCGTCGCATTTCCTGCGGGACTCACATGCGGTGCTTGGCACGACACCGCGGCGGTTTTTGCACGAACAGATCGATTTTCTGGTCGCCAGCCTGCGGGCG
Organism: Sphingomonas sp. Leaf62; assembly: GCF_001421915.1. Lineage (NCBI taxonomy): Bacteria > Pseudomonadati > Pseudomonadota > Alphaproteobacteria > Sphingomonadales > Sphingomonadaceae > Sphingomonas > Sphingomonas sp. Leaf62. Next base: position 258,673 of record NZ_LMLN01000002.1, read on the forward strand.
CGGGCGGCGGTGCTGGGAACCGCGACACAGGCGCTGCACCGGTTGTGAACCGGTGGCGACGTGGCGGCGGGCACGCCGTTCGTTGGCACGGTTCGCAGCGCCACCAGAGGCGCGTCACATCGCGCCGAGCAGCGCCTCGATCGTGACGAACGCGAAGGCGACCGAGCTGTCGGCGACGCCGTACGGAATGAAGATCCGGTCGCCATGGCGGATCGCGCCGCACGAATAGACGACGTTGGGGACATAGCCCTCGCGGTCCTCGTTCGCCGCTGCAAGGATCGGGTCGCGGGTGCGGCCGATGACCTTCGACGGATCGTCCTTGTCGAGCAGGACCGCACCGATCGCATATTTGCGCATCGCGCCGACGCCATGGGTCAGCAGCAGCCAGCCTTCGTCGATCTCGATCGGCGGGCCGCAATTGCCGATCTGCACCAACTCCCACGGATAGACGGGCTTGAGCAGCATCTCGCCCTCGTCCCAATGGGTCAGCCTGTCGGATTTGATGAGGAACAGGTTCTCGCCGTCCTGCCGGCCGATCATCATATATTGCCCGCCGATCTTGCGCGGGAACAGGCCCATGCCCTTGTTACGGGCGGCGCTGCCGGTCATCGGCACGAGATCGAACGCGCGGAAATCGCGGGTGCGCAGCAGTTCGGACTGGATCATCGACCCGTTATAGGCGGTGTAGGTGCCGAGCCATTCGAAGCTGCCGTCATCATGCTGGAAGCGGACGAGGCGCATGTCCTCCAGCCCCTTCGACTGGGCCTGCGTGATCGGGAAGATCACCGTGCCCGACAGCGTCGAATCGCGGTGGCGGAAGACGGTCACCTCACCCTCGGGCGCTTCGTCCTCTTCGCCGATCGCGTCGGCGGCGGTGGCGAAGGGCGGCTCGGGCGCCAGCGTCAGTTCGTTTTCGTCGGTGATGATGCCTTCGCGGAACGCGACCGACGAAATATGGCCTTCACCGACCGCGCGCAGCGACATCAGGATGCGCAACGACCCGTCGGGCATCCCGGTCTGGTCGAAATGCGGCACCGCGCTGGGGTTCATCAGCGCGGCGGCCGCGTAGCTATATTCGTGACAGAAATAGGCACCGATCAACTGGCGCTTTTCGTCGCCGATCTCGGCACCGTTCAGTCCCAGTACTGTCTCGATCTCATCATAGCGGGTCATGAACACGCGGCGCGTCTGCCAATGGCGCGCCTCGAAATCCTTGAGCACGGTTTCGAGTTGCGCGCGCGTTTCCTGCGCCGACATCGCCAGTACTTCGCCGACCAGTCGTTCGGTCCGGCTGGGGGCGGAGCCGTTGCGCTGCCACGCGATATGAAACGGGCGCACCACCACGCGCGAGGGATCGGCGTACAGCCGCATGGGGTGGTTGTAGATATCCAGCATTCGCGCGTCCAATAGTCCCGGCCGAAACCGTAGCCGGTCAGGCTACGGCGCGGCGCGGGTCTGCCACGGATGCGCGGCCCTTTGAAAGGGAAGAAATGGCGCAGGATGCCAATTGCAGCGCGAGAATCGACTCCGCACCCTGATTGCGGTTCAATCCGGTCGGCATCAGTCCGTCGAAACAGCCGCCGTCGGCGACGGTCGCCAGCGGCAGGTCGAGATCGTTGGCCCCCAGATACCAGTTATACGCCCTGACCGCTTCGTCCATCCAGCGTCGGTCGCGCGTGGCTTCGAAGGCAGCGGCGCAGGCTTCGACCGTCGCCTGCGCCTCCAGTGGTTGCTGATCGAAGGGCAGCGGGTCGGCATAGGCACGATGGAAGCTTTCGGTGCCGACCGCGCGGAAGCGACCCTCGGGCGAGGTTTGCTGCCCGACGATCCAGTCGAGCGTTTCCAGCCCGACCTTCAGGTAATCGTCGCGCTTCAGCGCCTTTCCGGCGCGGATCATCGCCTCGGGCAGGCGGGCATTGTCATAGGCCAGCACGATTTCGAACCAACGCCATTCGGGACGACGAGCCGCGTCGAGCAAGGTTACCAGTTCGGCACCGAAACGGGTCGCGATCTCCGTCGAGAGCGCGTGACCGGAATTGACTTCCAGCATCGCCACCGCTGCCAACATCGCAAAGGCACGAGCACGTGGCGAGCCCAGATCAAGTGCGATCGACGCGGTCTGTTCGTACAGGGCGGTCGCCCAGTCGCGATGCTTGCGCGAACGCGCGTCGCGGGCGGTGATGGCCAACGCCCAGAGCGCACGGCCGTTCGAGTCTTCCGACCCTTCATCCTCGCACCAGGTCCGGTCGAAATTCATGAAGTTTCGGAAACGCAGCTTGTCCGGATTCCACGCATATTGGACAAACGATGCATAGATCGTGGTCCATTTGTCGCGTTGAACCTCGTCAAGGTCGTCGATCTGGGACATCAGGATCAGTGCGCGGGCATTGTCGTCGATGCAGTAGCCGTGACGGCGATCGGGCACCGAATAGATCGAGTGCTGCAACATGCCGGTCGCATCGCTCATCCGTTCTACCGCGGCAAAATCGGGCGTCAGCGCGGTCAGGTCGGTGCTGGGCCGCACCCGACTGGGACGGGCGGCGACGGCGCGCTCGATCTCGACCATTGCCGCTTCGGCGAGGCACGGGAACAACATCGTCCGGCCACGGGCATAGGCGCGGAGCGCCAGCGTGTCGCGGCGCAGATCGTTGTCGAGCAGGTCGTTGATTTCGCGCGCGAACGCATCCGCATCGCCGAAATCGACGATCACGCCGTGTTCGTCGGCGAGGATTTCGGTAGCATGGACGTACGGAGTCGACACCACGACCTTGCCGACGCCCACCGCATAGGACAGCGTGCCCGACGTGATTTGCGCCGGATTGCTGTACGGGGTGACGTACAGGTCGGCCGCCTGCAGATAGTCGAGCAGTTCGTCCTGTTCGACGAAGCCGTCGAGGAAACAGACATTGTCGGCGACGCCCAGCCGGGCGGCCTGCGCCTTCAACCGGTCGCGATATGCCTCGCCCTCATGCGCCACGAGATGCGGGTGGGTCGCGCCCAGCACGACATACAGCGCATCGGGATGCTTTGCCGCGACCTGCGGCATCGCATCGATCATCGTTTCGATGCCCTTGTTCGGCGCCAGCAGGCCGAAGGTCAGGACCACGGGACGGCCGGTCCAGCCGAAACGACCTTTCATCGTGTCGGGCGCGACGAACGGACGGTCATGAACACCGTGCGGGATGGTCACGATCTTGCGCGCATCGGTTCCATGAACGCGCATCAGGATCTCACGACCCTTGTCGGCCATCACCACCACCTTGGCAGCGCGGCGCAGCAGCGCTTCGAGCACGCGGCGCTCATCTGCATTGGGGGTTTCGAGGATCGTGTGCAGCGTGATAATGACCGGTACGTTCACCCGGTCGAGCAGGCCGACGATATATTCGCCCGCCGACCCGCCATAGATGCCATATTCGTGCTGAACCCAAACCGCCTGCGCCCCGCTCGCCTCAATCCGGCGAGCGGCTTCGAAATAGGCGATACGGTCGTTCTGATCGATCGCGTGGGTGACTTCGGGGGGATAGTCATAGGCGCCGGGCCGGTCGTCCATCGCATAGACGTCGACCGCCAGATCGGGAAACCGATCGCGCAACGCATTGTAGGTGTCGGTCGTAAAGGTCGCGAGCCCGCATTTACGCGGCAGGAAGTTACCGATCAGCGCGATACGATCGAGCGGCTTCGTGGCGACCATTCGGTCCATCTGCGTTCCTCTTTGCGATGCGGTGAGCCGCTCCCCGGAGGGGCGGTGTCCATAACCAGAAACATTCCGATCCGCATAAAAGTTGCATGATTTGTGCGTTGCGGCAGGATTCGACCGTCGAAACGTTGCCGCAACGCGACGAATCAACCGCGTCCGCGATATCCGGGCACGTCCTGTTCAGGAATCCACACGCCGGCGGGTTTTTCTCCCGACTGCCAGAACACGTCGATCGGAATGCCGCCGCGCGGATACCAGTAGCCGCCGATGCGCAGCCACACCGGGTTCATTTCACGGAACAGGCGCTCGCCGATACCGACGGTGCAATCCTCGTGAAACGCCGCATGGTTGCGAAAGGCGCCAAGGAACAGTTTCAGCGATTTCGATTCGACGATCGTCGCACCCGGCACATAATCGATCACCAGATGCGCGAAATCGGGCTGTCCGGTAACCGGACACAGCGAGGTGAATTCGGGCGAAGTGAAGCGCACCAGATACGGCGTGCTGCGCGGGTTCGGAACATAATCGAGTTCGGCGGCTTCCGGGTTGGCGGGAAGCGGGCTGGCCTGGCCAAGGAATTTCGGGTCCATGGCTGCGTATGTAGGAAAAGGCGGGCGCGAATGGAACGGGTGCTGATCCCGGTGCTGGGCGACCAGTTGTCGATGGGCCTGTCGTCGCTGCGCGACGCAGATACCGGCTGCACCACGATCCTGATGATGGAGGTGGTCGAGGAGGCGACCTATGTCCGGCATCACCCCAAGAAGATCGCGTTCCTGTTCGCTGCGATGCGGCATCATGCGGCCGCGTTGCGGGAGGCGGGTTGGCGCGTCGACTATGTAACGCTCGACGATCCCGACAACGCCGGCAGCTTCACCGGCGAGGTCGCGCGGGCGGTCGAACGGCATGATCCGACGCGGATCGTCGTCACCGAAGCCGGCGAATGGCGGGTGCAGGCGATGCTGGAGGCGTGGGAGACGGTCTTCGGCATACCCGTCGATGTCCGCGCCGACACGCGATTCCTGTGTTCGCACGACCGGTTCGCCGCGTGGGCCGAGGGGCGACGCGAACTGCGTATGGAATATTTCTATCGCGACATGCGCCGCAAGACCGGTTTGCTGATGGACGGCGACAAGCCGGTCGGGGGCAAATGGAATTTCGATCACGACAATCGCAAGCCCGCCCAGCGCGACATGCTGATGCCGCGACCGCTGTCGTTCGCACCGGACGACGTGACGCAAGCGGTGCTGGCGTTGGTCGGCGAACGCTTCGGCGATCATGCCGGGTCGCTCGACGGGTTCGACTTCGCCGTTACCCGCAAGGACGCCCTGCGCCAGCAACGCGCCTTCCTGACCCATGCCTTGCCGGGGTTCGGCGACAATCAGGACGCGATGCTGACCGACGAACCGTATCTGTGGCACGCGGTCCTGTCGCCCTACCTGAATGCCGGGCTGCTCGATCCGCTCGACCTGTGCAAGGCGGTCGAGAAGCAGTTCTTGGGCGGCAAGGTGCCGATCAACGCCGCCGAGGGCTTTATCCGGCAGGTCATCGGGTGGCGCGAATATGTTCGTGGCATCTATTGGCGCGAGGGACCGGACTATGTCGAGCGCAACTTCCTGAATGCGAAGCGCGACCTGCCCGGATTCTACTGGACCGGCGAGACCGACATGCACTGCCTGTCCCAAGCGATCGGGCAGACTTTGTCCAACGCCTATGCCCATCATATCCAGCGGTTGATGATTACCGGCAACTTTGCCTTGCTCATCGGGGCCGAGCCGCAACAGGTGCATCGCTGGTATCTGGAAGTGTATGCCGACGCCTATGAATGGGTCGAGCTGCCCAACACGCTGGGGATGAGCCAGTTCGGCGATGGCGGGCTGCTGGGGTCGAAGCCCTATGCATCGTCGGGTGCCTATATCGACCGGATGTCCGATTATTGCAGGTCTTGCCGCTATGACGTGAAGCAGCGCACCGGGCCGGATGCGTGTCCGTTCAATGCGCTGTATTGGGACTTCGTGGTCCGCAACCGCGACAAGTTCGGCAACAATCCGCGGATGGCGATGCCGTATCGCAGCTGGGACAAGATGGCCGGGGAAACGCAGCAGGCGCTCCGCCAACAGGCGGCGGGGTTTCTCGAGGCACTCGATGAACTGCCGCGGTACGGGGATTGACCGGCGGGACCGCTCGCCTAAGCCTCTCCCCCATGCAATCGCTCCTTTCCACCGCATGGCTGGCCGACCGGATCGGTACCCCCGGCCTGATCGTCCTCGACGCGACCTTCGTGCCCGTACAGCCCGATCCGCCGCGCGACGAAGCCGCGGAATATGCCGCCGCGCATGTGCCTGGCGCGCGCTTTCTCGACCTGCGTAGCCTGTCGACGGGCCAGGCGACGTCGCTGCCGACGGCGGACACCTTCGCCGGGCGGCTGGGGGCGCTGGGCGTCGGGCAGGATGCGCATATCGTGCTGTACGACAATTCGCCGCACCATACGGCGGCGCGCGCGTGGTGGCTGTTCCGGCGGTTCGCGCCGGCACTGCCGGTTGCGATCCTCGACGGCGGCCTGCCGAAATGGCGCAGCGAGGGCCGCCCGGTCGAGCGCGGTATCGCGACGTCCGAACCGACCCGCTTCGTCGCCGATCCCGATCTGGCCGCAGTCCGCACCAAGGCCATGATCCTTGCCGGTGACGGGGCGCAGCTGGTCGATGCGCGGTCGCCGGCGCGCTTCGACGGGAGCGAGGCCGATCCGCGCGGGCTGCCGTCGGGGCATATTCCGGGCAGCCGCAACCTGCATTATGCACGCTTCTTTCGGGACGACGGGACGTGGCGGTCCCCTGAGGAACTGGCGGCGCTGTTCGCGGGCGAGGGCGTCGATCTCGACCGGCCGGTGACGACCACCTGCGGATCGGGCGTCACCGCCGCGATCCCCGCCTTTGCACTGCATCTGCTGGGGCGCAGCGCCGCTTTATATGACGGCAGCTGGACCGAATGGGCCGCCGATCCGCAGACGCCGAAGGTGACCGCATGAGCAACTACGATACGCCCCAATCGCCCGCGACGCGCGTCGTCACCGGCGGCCGGCGCGATGAATGGACCGGCGGCGTGGTCAACGTGCCGGTGTGGCGCGCGTCGACGATCTTGTACGACGACGTCGCCGACCTGCGCGCGGCGGCGGGCGGCGATACCCATCATCGCCTGTTCTACGGCCGGCGAGGCACGCCGACCCAGTGGTCGCTGGCCGAGGCGTTGACCGGACTGGAGCCGGGGGCGGAGGGCACGTTGCTCTATCCATCGGGGGTCGCGGCGATCACGACGGCGCTGCTCGCCTATCTCAAGCCCGGCGATCACCTGTTGCTGCCCGACAGTGCCTATGATCCGACCCGCGCCTTCGCGCTGGGAATGCTGCGCACGATCGGGGTCGAGACGACCCTGTACGATCCGATGATCGGGGCGGGCATCGCCGAGTTGATGACGCCGAAGACGCGGGTGCTGTTCCTCGAAAGTCCCGGCAGCCTGACCTTCGAGGTACAGGACGTGCCGGCGATGACCGCCATCGCGCGCATGCGCGGCATCACCACCATCCTCGACAATACCTGGGCGACGCCGCTGCTGTTCCCGGCCATGGCGCACGGGGTCGATGTGACGATCATGGCCTGCACCAAATATGTCGTCGGCCATTCCGATGCGATGCTGGGATCGGCGACGGCGGTGGCATCGCACTGGCAGGCATTGCGCGACGCGACCTATCAACTGGGCCAGCATGTCGGGCCGGACGATGCCGCGCTCGGCGCACGCGGCCTGCGGACGATGGCGGTGCGGTTGAAGCAGCATGGCGAATCGTCGATCCGGATCGCGACATGGCTCGGCGAACAGCCGGGCGTCGCGCGGGTGCTGCACCCCGCGTTGCCGGGCAGTCCGGGACACGACATCTTCGTCCGCGATTTCCGGGGCAGCGCCGGGCTGTTCGCCTTCGTCCTCGACGGCGGCAGCGACGATGCCCGCGCGGCGCTGATCGACGGCCTCACGCTGTTCGGTATCGGGTATAGCTGGGGCGGGTTCGAAAGCCTCGCGCTGCCGATCGATCCGCATCGCTATCGCAGCGTCACCCGCACCCCGGCGGAGGGGCCGATGATCCGGTTGCAGATCGGGCTGGAGGACGTGGACGACCTGATCGCCGATCTCGACGCCGGTCTGGCGCGGTTCCGGGCGACGCGGTGAACGGGATCGCCGGCTGGCTGACGGCGCGCGGCCTGCCGGTCGGGGATGGCGCGCAACTGGCCGAGGCGGGGGTGGCGCTCGGCTGCGTGCTGTTGTCGCTCGCGCTCGGCTGGTTCGTCGGGCGCTGGGCCGGGCCGGGGCTGACCGGCCTGTGGCGCGACCGGGTGGGCGACCATGCCACCGGCATCGTCGAGCGGCTGTGCGACATCGTCCGCCATCTGGTCGCGGTACTGGCGCTGGCGGTGGTGGGGAAGGCGCACGACTGGGGCGCGTTGGCCGACATCGTCGTCGGGGTTGCGCTGGGCGCGGCGGTGGCGCGGCTGGTAGTGCAGCTGTTGCGCGGCGTCCATCTGGCACGGTGGATGGCGTGGGTGGTCGGGTTCATCCTGTTCGTCGCCGTGCTGTCCGGGGCCGTCGGCGGGCTGGAGCCGATCACCGATACGCTCGACGCGATTGGATTTTCGATCGGGCGCCGGCGATTGTCGCTGCTGGCGCTGGTCAGCACCCTGCTGACGGCGGTGGTGCTGTATGCGGTCGTGCGGATCGTCAACAAACTGGTCGCGCATGGCGTCGCGCAGGCCAAGGGGCTGGACCCGGCGCAGAAATTGCTGGCGCAGAAGCTGGCATCGATCGCGGTGGTGATTACCGCGTTTTTCTTCGGGATCGATGTGCTCGGCATCGACCTGACGACCTTTGCGATCTTTTCCGGTGGCCTTGGCCTTGCGGTCGGATTCGGGTTGCAGAAGACGGTCGGCAATCTGATCGCGGGCATCATCCTGTTGATGGACCGGTCGATCAAGCCGGGCGACGTGATCGTGGTCGGCGACAGCTTCGGCTGGGTCAACAAGATCGGCGTGCGCGCGGTGTCGGTCATCACCCGCGACGGCAAGGAGCACCTGATCCCCAACGAAAACCTGATGACGCAGGAGGTGGAGAACTGGTCCTTTTCCGACCGCAACGTCCGGGTCCGCATTCCGGTGGGCGTGGGATACGAGACCGATTTGCGGCTGGCGCAGAAGCTGATGTTGCAGGCGGCGACCGAAAGCCCGCGCGTGCTGCGCAGTCCCAAGCCCAATGTCTGGCTGATCTCGTACGGCGACTATGCCGTCGAACATGAGATACTGGCGTGGATCAGCGACCCCGAACAGGGCGTCGGCAATGTCCGGTCCGATGTGCTCAACCGGCTATGGGATCTGTTCAAGGAGAATGGGATCGAGATTCCGGTCCCGCGGCGCGAGCTGTTGTTCCGGGATGGGTTGAAGGTGACGAAAGACTGATCGGTTCGTCATTCCGGCGAAGGCCGGAATCCACGGACAGACCGGCGCCGCGCCTCTTGCCGGGAGGGCCGTATCCATGGATCCCGGCCTGCGCCGGGATGACGGTGTGAAGGGGGCTACCCGACGCCTGCCATCACCCCTATCTTCGCCCATGTGACGACCATCACCGCCCGCATCGCCGAGGGCGTCCGCGCCGTTCCCGCCGACCAGTGGGACGCCTGCGCGGGCAAGGGCAATCCGTTCCTGTCCCACGCCTTTCTGTCGGCGCTCGAACAATCGGGCAGCGTCGGTGGACGGTCGGGGTGGCAACCGCTGCCGATCATCGTCGACGATGCCGACGGCGTGCCGGTCGCGATCGCGCCGGCCTATGCCAAGTCACATAGTCAGGGCGAATATGTGTTCGATCACGCATGGGCCGATGCGTGGGAGCGGGCCGGCGGCGATTATTACCCCAAGCTGCAGATTGCCGTGCCCTTTACCCCGGTGCCCGGCCCCCGGTTGCTGCTGCGCGATCCGGCGCAGGCATCGGCGCTGATCGCGGCGGTCGAGGCGGTAGTCCGGCAGAACGGGCTGTCGTCGGCGCACGCGACGTTCGTCGACGAAGCGCAATTGCCGGCGTTGCAGGCGGCGGGCTGGCTGACGCGGGCGGGGACGCAGTTTCACTGGGCCAATCGCGGCTATGACAGCTTCGATGATTTCCTGAACGACCTTGCCAGCCGCAAGCGCAAGGCGATCCGCAAGGAACGTGCGGCGGCGCTCGACGGGCTGACCGTGCGGCACCTGACCGGTCGTGACATCCGGCCGGAACATTGGGATGCGTTCTGGACGTTCTATCAGGACACCGGCAATCGCAAATGGGGACGGCCGTATCTGACGCGCAGCTTCTTTCCGTTGTTGTCGGAGGTGATGGGTGACGACGTCCTGCTGATCCTCGCCGAACGCGACGGACGGCCGATCGCGGGGGCGCTGAACCTGATCGGCGGCGATGCGCTGTACGGGCGGTATTGGGGCGCGGTGGAGGAGGTGCCGTTCCTCCATTTCGAGCTATGCTATTATCAGGCGATCGATGCCGCGATCGCGCGGCGGTTGCAGCGGGTCGAGGCGGGGGCGCAGGGCGAGCACAAGCTGGCGCGCGGTTATGTCCCGGTCACGACGTGGTCGGCGCATTTCCTGCCCGACCCCGGTTTCCACCGCGCGGTCGCCGAGTTCGTCGAGCGCGAGCGCGCCGCGATCGGGCAGGAGCAGGAATATCTGGGCGAGATGACCCCGTTCCGGCGGGGCTGACGCCTTACTTCCGCCCGAACAAGCCGCCGAGATTGCCGAGCAGGTCGCCCGCGCCGCCCTTTGCATCGATGTCGAAGCCGAATGCCTGCGCTACCTGTCCCAGCGCGTCGGCCCCGCCGATTTCGGAAAGGATCGATTCGATCTGATGACGCGATACGCCGCTATGGTCGGCGGCGTCCTGTGCCGGGTCGGCATGGCCGGCGAACTTGCCGAGCAGGCCGATGACCGTCTGCACCTGTTCGGGGGTGATGCCAGCCTTTTCGGCGATGGCGGGCAGGTCGAAGCGGCCGGCAAGGTTCAGCGCGTTGTTGAGAAAGTCCATGAAGCGTCTCCTTTACCGGACGATGGTGTCGCGCGCCGCCATCTGGCGCGACGGGCGGCGGCGGGGTTTGGCAAACGGCCGATTGCCCAGATCGCTCCAGGTCAGCACCGGCGGGGGGATGCGGTGGTCGATCCGGAACAGCGCGCTGCTGCCATTGCGCCAGACCGGGATCAAGCCCTGTTCCAGCCGCCGGTCATATTTGGGCGGGCGGATCAGCCAGACATAGTCGAACGCGTCGCGCGGGAATTTGTAGAGCGCCCCGGCGATCGGCCGCCAATATTCACGCGGGCATTTGACGTCGGTGACCAGTTCGGACGGATCGTGCGAAAATCCGCGCGCCGGGAAATAGCGCACGGTCAGCAACTGCCCGCCGGCCATCGACCATTGATCGTTGGCATAGGCCAGCCGCCGGGTCAGCGCCATGCCGGGCAGATGTTGCAGCCGGGTCATCCGCCATTCGTTGTAGCACGTCTCCCCGACGAAGGTGACCAGCCGCGCGCCGATCGGCACATGGTCGAGCGCCGCCAGTTCGCGGTCGTAGGCGCGGTCGTACAGCCAGAAGCTGGCGGTGGTCGCACCGATCCGCCCGACGAAGATGGCCAGCCCGATCGCGGCCAGTACCGATGCGTTGCGGATCGACGTACCGGGTTTGGGACGCAGGGCGATCAGGCAGATGCCGAAGAGATAGGGGACCAGCCGCATATCGGCATAGGCCGACCCGAACACGATACGCGGCAACAGGACATAGACCGCGATCAGGAACAGCGCCGACAGGCCCAGATTGCGCGAATAGCCGATATTGGGATCGCGCACCCCCTTGAACAGCACGAGATAGAAGACCGCGACCGAGGCGAGGTCGTAGAGCTGCCACCGGTCGCGCAGCGTCATGGTCAGCCACAACATCTTCGCGCGCCAGTTGAACCAGTCGGCGGTCTGCCCGCCGACATGCCCGCCCGACCGCCACAACAGCATCAACAGTGCCGGCGGGGCAAGGACGAGGCAGTGGAGCCCGGCATGGAGGGCCGCGGCGAACCAGTTGCGCCGCTTGTCATGCTCGCGGATCAGTTCGGCCGATGCGGCGAGCACGCCGAGCGTCCCCCAGCCGAACGTATGGGTCAGCCAGACCAGTCCGGCGATCGGCACGAACACGATCCCGCGCAGCAGCAGCCGCCCCTGCCGCCCCAGCCGCAGCCACAGTGCAAAGGCGTTGAGCGCCAGCGCCATCGACAGCGCGAAATTGGCGAACCCGAAATGCAGCGGAAAGCTGTAGACGATCGGCAGCGCGAACAGCGCGGTGGCCGGAATGCGGCCATGCACCTCGCGCGCGATCCACAGCAGACCGATGGCGGTCAGCGGCGGAATGGCGAGGATGATGAGCTTGACGGTCGGTTCGAGGCCGAGCAGCGGTTCGAACAGCCAGACGAGCAGGTCGACGCCGAGATTGCCGATCAGGCTCCAGTCGAAATTATACCAGTCGTGAAACCAGGGGGCCTGTCCGGTGTCCCACAGTTGCTGGACGCGATATCGCCCCATATGACCGGGCAGGTCGACCATCGGCGGAACGTCGGGCCACAGCAGCGGCACCGCCGCCAGTACCGCCATGAGCGCGACGAACCACCGCGTCTGCCACCACATACGGCGGTGTTCACCTGCCAACGTCTCTATTCCCCGTATGCCCGCGCCTCTAGTCGAGTCTGCGATAAAGCCGGAGCGGCGTTCCGTGCAAGGGGACACGCACAAAGCCTGGCGGCGTTCCACCATGGGTCAGGACCGTGGCGAGGCTGTTCGGATAGGTCCGCTCGACCTTGATCTCCGAAAAATCGCCGGGGCAGAACATCACATAGTCGGCCCGCCACGCCCGCACGATGGGATCGCCCACGCCCGGCGGCGACAGAAAATAACGGTACATGTCCATGTTCGCACGGTCGTTGCGGTGATAGCCCGCGCCCACCGTCTTCATATGCGTTGCCCCGATCATGTACGATGCCATGTTGGTCGGTGCCATCACGACCCCTGCGGGCAGCCGGTCGACCTGTTCCCAGGTATCGCCGCCGTTGCACGCCATCTGCGGCGTCGCGTACGCCGCTCGGCCCTTGGCAAGCAGGGCGGCGGGCGGCGGGTTCAGCCAGCGATCGATATAGGACGGAACTACCAGATACGTGACGCCGGCACCGGCCAGCCAGGCGGCCACAACCAGCAGCGGCCGTCCGTCTCGCCGTGCCTTAACGACCCACCCTGCGAGCAGCGGTACGCTGAGTGGCGCGCCGATATAGACGCCGCGGACCTGCGACAGCGTGATCAGCCCCGATACCACCACGACTGCCGCGATCGGTGCCCATAGCGGCCAGCGTCGCGAGGCATGCCACGTGGTCCAGCCGCAGGCGACGAGGCCCGCCGCCATCAACCCCGCCAGCGAAACCATGCGCCACCACAGCGTTTGCGCAAAGATGCTGTTCGCTTCGTCGATATGGGCAATGAACCGGATGCGCAGGAACGGCGATACCTGTCCGTACGGCCCGGTCATGCAGGCAGGATAGCGCGCCAGTACCAAGGCGATCACCAGTCCGCCGAGCGACGCCCCTACCCCCAGCCGCTGCCAGGGGGACGTCAGGCGCGGTGTCAGCCATGCCAGCAACGCCAGCACACCCGATACAAGGATGATCGCGCTGGCCGAGGCGGGGGTGAAGGCATCGCACAGCGTGTCCGACCAATAGGTCGGCCGCATCGTCAGGTAGAAGACCAGCGTCAGCCCGGTGAATCCGGCCGCCAGCATGGTCAGCCGCGCCGAGTCGCGCTGCCCCCGCACCGCCCAGCCGACCGCGGCGACGCCGATCAGCGCCACGACCTGCGGCGCGGTCTCCAACCCGATCATCATGCTGCACGCCAGCGCCAGTCCGGCGATCGTTGCCGCAACGCGTCCGGGCGTCATGAGCGCCAGAACCGCGATCTGGATCACGACCACCTGCAATGCGTGATGATCGATCCGGCCGGGAATGAACAACGTCGTTCCCGGATAGGCCAGCCCGGCGAGCACCACCGCCGGCACGCCCGCACGTTCGCCCCACAGCCGCCGGGCGATACGGGCACCCAGCAGCATCGAGACGAACAGCAGCAGCAGCGGATAGCCGACCACCGTAACCAGTTCGGCAAGATAGCGGCCAAAGATCGGCGTCAGTGTCAGGATCGATGCCGCCGGGATCAGGTCGTTCAGCCGCGACCAGTGCATCGGCGAGCCCATCGGCGGCGCCATGCGATATTGCGTCCAGTCGTTCATCGCCTGCCCGCCGATCCAGTCGCGAATCTGCGCGAGGCGCATCATGTCGTCGGCATCGGGCAGGATCAGCCGAGACAACCGCCCGATATCGGCAAGTCCCCAGCTGAGCCCGAGAATCGTCACCATCGCCAGCGCGATCACGGTTTCGATCAGGCCGGGGCGGGACACGGCGCGGGCGGGGCGTGGCGAGGTCATCGCCGGCGACGATAGCCGACAATGGTTAACCGTCTTTTCAACCTTCCGGCCTAGCTTTGTGGCGTATCTGGTACAGGGGAATACGCGTGCAGGCCATGATCATCCCGACCGCGCCGGTCGATGTCCCGCATCAACCGGCCATCGACGACATCGAACTGTCGATCGTCATGCCCTGCCTCAACGAGGCGGAGACGCTCGCGCTTTGCATCCGGAAGGCCAGAACCTTCCTCGATTCCAGCGGTATTGCGGGGGAGATCATCGTCGCTGACAACGGTTCGACCGATGGGTCGCGACAGATCGCCAATGCGATGGGTGCGCGGCTGGTCGGGGTCGAGGCACGCGGCTATGGCGCGGCGCTGATCGGCGGGATCGCGGCTGCGCGCGGACGCTATGTGATCATGGGCGATGCCGATGACAGCTATGACTTCTCGGCGCTGATGCCGTTCGTCGATGCCCTGCGCGCGGGCGGCGAGCTTGTGATGGGCGATCGTTTCCGTGGCGGGATTGCCAAGGGTGCGATGCCGCTTCTGCACCGATATCTGGGCAATCCGGTACTCAGCTTTCTCGGTCGGCACCTCTTCGATTCGTCGGTCGGCGATTTCCATTGCGGGTTGCGCGGGTTCTGCCGCGACAAGGTTCTGGCGCTCAACCTCGCCTCTCCCGGCATGGAATTCGCCAGTGAAATGGTGGTCAAGGCGGTCCTAAACCGGCTCGACGTGCGGCAGGTGCCGACGACGCTTTCACTTGATGGACGCAGTCGCGCGCCGCACCTGCGCACATGGCGTGACGGGTGGCGGCACCTGCGCTTCCTGTTGACCCATGCGCCGCGGCACCTCTTTCTGTATCCGGGCATCGCGCTGGGTGCGGTCGGTGGGATCGGGGTCGCCGTCCTGTCAACGACCAGCGTCGAGCTGGGTCGCGTGGAACTGTCAGGTACGACGCTGCTGTTCTGTGCGCTTGCCGCGTTTCTGGGCAGCCAGTTGATCGGGTTCGGCGCGGTCGCCCGCCTGTATGGCGTTGCCAGCAAATTGTGGCCGACCAGTGCGGGCGTCGAGCGGTTCCGCCGCCACTTCACCGTCGAGCGCGGCTGTTTACTGGGCGGTGGGCTGTTCGTGACGGGGTTGGCCGGGCTGGGCGGCGCGGTGGCGATGTGGATGGGTAACGGCTTTGGTCCGATGGAACCCGTGGCGATGCTGCGGCTGACCATCCCGGCGATGCTCGCGACGCTGATCGGGTTGCAGACGGTCTTTACCAGCTTTCTGATCGGGCTGATCGACCCGCGCTGATCCGTCGGCACAAGCAAAGGGCCGCGCGGGGATTGTCTACGCGAACCCTTTTCGCCTGATGTCAGCGCGACAGGATGGTCACGAAATGCAGCCCACGGTCGAACGCCCAGCTGAACGGGCGGGGGTAGAGCGACAGGCGGCTACCGAATTCGCTCGGCTTGAGCGTCAGCCTGTCCCAGATCGCGCTCCATTCGCAACGCGAAAGGTAATTGTACGGCAAGCGCACGCCGTGTGCGGCATTGCCGACCCAGTCCATGAAGCGCAGCGTGATCCCGGCGGCGATGCCGTCCCGTAGATGGTCTTTGAGAATGACGACCTTTGCCACGCGTGCGATTTCCGCCAGCACCGCTTCCGGGTCGTCGGTGTGGTGGAGCACGTCGACGACGATTGCCGCATCGAACGCCCCGTCGGCGTGCGGAATGTTCGCACCGTCATAGGCTTCGACAGGAATGGCGGTATCGGGCCGGACCAGCACGTCGATGCCGCGAATGGTGACATCGGGTCGCAGCGTCACGATCAGCGCGGCCAGATCGCCGCTGCCGCAGCCGACGTCGAGGACGCGCGCGTTTCGTGGCAGTCGGCCGGCGATCTCGCGCGCGAGTGTCGCGATGCGCCGCCCGAACACCAATTTGCCATGTAACTCACCCAACATCGCCGATTCTCCCAGTCACTCATCGGCCCCACCATGGCGGTGAAGCCAATGAAGAATGGTTAACGGCAGGCAGGTGCTGGAGGCGGCCGTGCCGCGGACGACAGACTTACCGGTCGCGACGGCCCAGCAGGCGCAGGCGCAGTGCGTTCAGCTTGATGAAGCCGGCGGCGTCGCGCTGGTCATAGGCGCCCTGATCGTCCTCGAACGTCACGACCTTTTCGCTGTAGAGCGAATTGGGCGAACGGCGGCCGGTGACATGGACGCCGCCCTTGTACAGCTTCAGCCGGACTTCGCCCGACACCTTGTGCTGGCTGTGGTCGATCGCGGCCTGCAGCATCTCGCGCTCCGGCGAGAACCAGAAGCCGTTATAGACCAGTTCGGCATAGCGCGGGGCCAGTTCGTCCTTCAGGTGCGCGGCACCGCGGTCGAGCGTGATCTGTTCGATCGCGCGGTGCGCGGCGTGCAGGATCGTGCCGCCGGGCGTTTCGTACATCCCGCGCGACTTCATGCCGACGAAGCGGTTCTCGACCAGATCGAGCCGGCCGATGCCGTGCGCGCGGCCGAGGTCGTTCAGCTTGGCGAGCAGCGTCGCGGGCGACATCCCCTCGCCATCGACCGCCACCGCATCGCCGCGCTCGAACGCGATGGTGACGACCTGCGGCGTGTCGGGCGCGTCCTCCGGGCTGACCGTCCGCGAGAAGACATAGTCGGGGACCTCGTCCCACGGGTCCTCCAGCACCTTCCCCTCGGACGAGGTGTGCAGCAGGTTCGCATCGGTCGAGAAGGGCGATTCGCCGCGCTTGTCCTTGGGCACCGGGATCTGATGCTGTTCGGCAAAGGCGATCAGTGCGGTGCGGCTGGTCAGATCCCATTCGCGCCACGGGGCGATGACCTTGATATCGGGCTGCAGCGCGTAATAGCCGAGTTCGAAGCGGACCTGGTCGTTGCCCTTGCCGGTCGCACCGTGGCTGACCGCATCGGCATTCACCTGACGCGCGATCTCGATCTGGCGCTTGGCGATCAGGGGCCGTGCGATCGAGGTGCCGAGCAGGTACAGCCCCTCGTACAGCGCGTTCGAGCGCATCATCGGGAACACGAAGTCGCGGACGAATTCCTCGCGCAGGTCGTCGATGAAGATGTGCTCGGGCTTGATGCCCATCAGCTCGGCCTTCTTGCGCGCCGGCTCCAGCTCTTCGCCCTGGCCGAGATCGGCGGTGAAGGTCACCACCTCGCACTTATATTCCTGCTGCAGCCATTTGAGGATGACGCTGGTATCGAGGCCGCCCGAATAGGCGAGTACGACGCGGTTGATGGACTCGGCCATGGGCAGGCTCCTTGAGGCTCGCAATTTGGTGTTGGCGCGCGACTAGGCGAGGCGGGGCCGGTGCGCAAGGATGCGCGAGGGGCGCTTTCTCTCACCCGCCCCCACCGCTTGCTTCGAGCGCAGGTTCGAGCTTGTCGAGAACCGAAGTCGAGAAGGTGGTGCCACAGGTGAGCGGGTTCTCGACGGACGCTTCTCGACAAGCTCGAAGCTGCTCGAACCAAACGGGATGGGGTGGGCGAAGGAGGCTACTCCGCCGCCAGCAGACTGGTCGCGCCGCCCAGATCGACCGACACCAGCCGGCTGACGCCGCGTTCGATCATCGTCACGCCGAACAAGCGGTGCATCCGGCTCATCGTCGCGGCATTGTGGGTGACGATCAGGTAGCGGGTGTCGGTATCGGCGGCCATCCGGTCGAGCAGGTCGCAGAAGCGGTCGATATTGGCATCGTCGAGCGGCGCATCGACTTCGTCGAGGACGCAGATCGGCGCGGGGTTGGTCAGGAACAGCGCGAAGATCAGTGCGACGGCGGTCAGCGCCTGTTCGCCGCCGGAGAGCAAGGTCAGCGATTGCAGACGCTTGCCCGGCGGCTGGACGAGGATTTCGAGACCTGCTTCCAAGGGATCGTCCGAATCGATCAGTTCGAGCCGGGCCTGCCCGCCATCGAACAGCGCACCGAACAGCCGGCGGAAATGCGCGTCCACCGCTTCGAACGCCGCCAGCAGGCGTTGCCGTCCTTCGCGGTTCAGCGTGCGGATCGATCCGCGCAGCCGCTGGACCGCCTCGGCCAGATCGGCGCGTTCGGCGGCGGTTTCGTCCTGTGCGGCCTCCAGTTCGGCCAGTTCGGTCTCGGCGATCAGGTTGACCGGGCCGATCCGGTCGCGGTCGGCGAGCAACCGGTCATGCGCTGCGGTCTCGGCGCCCGCGTCGCCGACCTCGGCCCCGACGAAGCCGATGCGCGGCAAGAGCGGCGGGGGGCATTGGAAACGCTCGCCCGACAGCCTGCCCGTTTCCAAGCGGCGTTGTTCATGCCCCTCGGCACGTGCCGCTGCACCGGCGCGGGTTTCGCGGGCGGCGGCGAGCATTTCGGCAATGCCGCTCATGGTGCGCTCGGCGGCACGCAGGCGCGCGTCGGCGGCCTGTTCCGCGGCAGCGGCCTCGGCAGCAGTAGCGCGCAACCGGGTGAAGTCGCTCTCGATCCGCGCCAGTTCGGCGGCAAGCGCGGCAGGCCGATCGCGCAGGGCATCGCGGTCGGCGGCGATGGTCGCCATGCGATCGTCGATCTCGGCGATCCGACCGGCAGCGTCGGCGGCGCGGGCGTGCCACGACGCGATCTCGCTGGCTGCCGCACCGGCACGCTCGCGGTCGCGGACCAGCGCGTCGTCGAGGGTCGACCGGGCGGCGCGGGCGTCGGCGACGCGCACGCGGGCGGCATCGGCTTGCGCCAGCGATCCGGCGACCCTTGCGGCGGCCATGGTCCGGTCGGGCAGTTGCGCGACCGTAGCGGCCGCACGGTCCGCATCGGCCAGCGCTTCGGCGAGGTCGCCACGCAGACGCTGCAAGCGGGCCGCGACATCGTCGGCGCGCGCCTGCGCCCGTTCGATCGCGGCGGCGGCGCGGTCTTCGGCACGGGCGGCATCGCGGGCGGTGGTCTCGGCAGCGTCGAGCGCCCGGCGCGCGGCGGTCAGGGTCGCGCGCGCTTCGGCGATCGCGACATCGGCCGAACGGAGCGCTGTGTCGGCGACGTCGCGTCGATCGACCAGCGCCGGCCGCCCCTCGCGCAACAGGCGCAGCCGGTTGGTCCGTGCCAGCCGTTCCGCCGCCGCCGCCCCCGATCCGGCGCGGCTGCGCAAGCCGTCCCAGCGGCGCAGGGCCCCGTCGAGCGTCACCAGCCGCTGCCCGACCGCCAAGGGCGTACCCTCGTCACGTTCGACGACCAGGATTTGCGCCAGTCGCCGGGCAAGGAGCGGGGCGGTGACATGCGCCGACAGCCGGCCGACCCCGATCGGTATCGCCGGCCCATCGGTCGGGCCATCGTCGCCCTGCCAGTAGCGATCGTCGGCCGGGTCGGTACCGGCGTCGAGATCGTCACCCAGCGCCGCCGCCAATGCCGCTTCGAAGCCGGGTTCGACCACGACCGAATCGATGATCCGGGCGCGCCCGCCGCGGCGGAGCGCACGGTCGAGCGCCGCGATCTCGCTGTCGATCGCGGCGAGTTCGGCGGCGGCGGCGGCGCGGTCGGACTGGGCGCGATCCCGGGATTCCTGTGCGGACCGGTCGGCGGCTTCGGCATTGGTGATTGCCGCACGAGCCGTGTCTGCGTCGGTCAGCGCCGCGGCCCGTCGTTCGGTCGCCGCCGTGCGTTCGGCGAACAGCGGCGCGACCGCCGCCAGCGCCGCCTGTTCGGCGAGCAGCCGCGCTTCGTCGCGCCGGACGCGGTCGAGCCGGGCGCGGGCGGCATCGTGCGCGGCAGTGGCGACACGCGCTTCGGCCAGTTCGGCGGCCTGTGCCGCCAGCGCCTCGGCATGGGCGGTGTCGGCCATCGCGGCGGCGCGGGTCGCCGCGTCCAGCGCGGTATCGAGCAGGGGCAGGCGGGCGGTGGCTTTTGCCAGCGTGTCGGCCAGTCGTGCGCGTTCGGCCTCGAGCCGTGCGACGGCCGTTTCGGCGTCGCCGGCCAGCGCCGCCTCGCGTGCCCGGTCCTCGGTCAGGCGCGCCGCCTGTGCGGTCAGGTCGGCCAGCCGCCGGGTCGCCGCATTGGCCTGTGCCTGCACCCGTTCGCGGGCATGGCCGACATCGCCGACCTGCTGGCGCAGGCGTTCGGCATCGGCGCGGGCGGTGGCGAGCGCCTGCGTGGCGCCGGACAGTTCGCCGGTCGCCTGTCCCTGCGCCCCGGCCTGACCGGCGACTACTTCCTCGGCGGCCTTCGCTTCTGCCGTCGCTGCATCGGCAGCCGCCACCGCGTCGCGCCACCGCGCATAGATCGCCCGCGCCTCCGCCACCCGGATCGCATCGGTCAGTTCGCGGTAGCGCGCGGCGACCCGCGCCTGCCGCCGGAGCGTCGCGGCGCGGGCATCCTGTTCGTGCGCCATCTCGCCCAGTCGATCGAGATTGGCCTCGGTCGCGCGCAGCTTGCCCTCGGCATCCCTGCGCCGGACGTGCAGTCCGGCGATGCCCGCCGCTTCCTCCAGCATCGCGCGGCGTTCGGCGGGGCGGGCGGCGATGACCGCGCCGATCCGGTTCTGGCTGACCAGCGCGGGCGAATGCGCGCCGGTCGCGGCATCGGCGAACAGCAGCGACACGTCCTTGGCCCGCACGTCGCGACCGTTGATGCGATAGGCGGAACCGGCACCGCGTTCGATCCGGCGGACGATCTCGACCTCGTCGCCATTGGCGTCTTCGGCAAGAATCGCGACCTCGGCGAAGTCGCGTTGGGGGCGGGTGGCGGTGCCGGCGAAGATGACGTCGTCCATGCCGGCACCGCGAAGCGATTTCGCGCTGTTCTCGCCCATGGTCCAGCGCAACGCTTCGAGCAGGTTCGACTTGCCGCAGCCATTCGGGCCGACCACGCCGGTCAGCCCGGCCTCGATCACCAGATCGGCGGGATCGACGAAGCTCTTGAACCCGCCGAGCCGCAGCCGCCGGAGCGTCAGCCCCGGCGCGCGGGGGATGGCCGCGTCATCCGGCGCGGCCATGGGGTCAGGCGCCGGCGGCCTTCAGCGCCGCTTCGATCTGCGGCCAGCTGACCGCATTCTCGACCTTTTCGCCGTTGATCAGGAAGGTCGGGGTGCCGGTGACGACCGAACCGCCGTCTTCGGTGATCTTGACCACCTGTTGCAGCAGCTTCTGGTCGGCGAGGCACTGGCGTGCCTTTGCTTCCGGCACGCCGCGTTGCTTGACGAAATCGACGAAACCGGCAGCATCGGCCCATGCCGAAACCGCCTGCAACGGCGGGATCGACTGGAGCCGGGCCTGTTCGGCCTGCGGCAGTGCCTGCATCCGGTCGAGCGTGGCGGCCTGATCCTGATACATCGCTTCGAGCAGCGGGAAGAAGGTGGCGGTGCCGTTGCAACGACCGAGGACCGCCGCGGCGAGATCGGGCGCGCCATGAACCGCGAAGTCGCGGAATTCGAAGCTCACCTTGCCGGTCGAGACATAGTTGTTGATGAGCGGTTCGTTGCCTTCGCGACCGAACGCACCGCAGGTCGGGCAGGTACGCGAGCCATATTCGAGCAGCTTCACCGGCGCGTCGGGATTGCCGATGCGATAGCCGCCCTCCGGGGTGACCGCGACCATGTCGGACCATTTCTGTCCGGCGGGCGCGGCGACATTGGCGACCGGCGCGGCGGCGCTGCCATTGCCGCCGGTATCACCGCCGCCGCCACAGGCCGACAGCGAAGCAAGCGCGATCAGGGGAAGTGCGAAACGCATGGGGAATACTCTCTTGCGAACGGGGGTTATTTGGCGGTGAGCAGCGGCTTCAGGGTCGCCCAGTCATGAACGTCGGCCTTCTGACCGTTGACCTCGAAGCTGGGCGTGCCGGCGATACCGGCGGCCTGCGCTGCTTCGGCGATGGCGATGACCCGCTTCTGCGCGGCTTCGTCGTTCAGGCAGGCGGTGATCTTCGCATCGTCAAGGCCGTGGCCACGCATCAGCGCGCGCAGACCGGTCGCCTCGGCCAGCTGTTGCAGGCGGATCGCGATCGTCGCGGCGCGGGTCTGCGCGGCGGGCGTCTGGGCAAAGGCATCGGCCTTGTCGAGCATCGCCGCCTGCTGCGCCATGATCGCGTCATGCGCGGCAATGAAGCGGTTCGGACCGCCGCAGCGCACGAGCAATGCCGCCGCGAGGTCGAGCGCGTCGCGCGGCAGCGTGCGATATTCGACCCGTACCTTTCCCGACCGCAGCAATGCCGGCAGCTCGGCCCGCGCATCCTTGGCGAAGGCGGCGCAGTGCGGGCAGGTATAGCTGGCCCATTCGACCAGCTGCACCCGCGCCATCGGGTTGCCGACGACGATCCCGCCGGTCGGCAGCATCGTGACGTTGGTCGACCAGTCGCGGCCGGCCGTGGCGCGGGCCGGTGCCTGCGCCTTGGCCGGGGGCATGCCGAACAGCGCCAGCAGGAACGAACAGACGAGAATGAGGATACGCATCAGCGGACCTTGCCAAGAATCGGAATGGCGGGGGGCGGCGGGGCGGCGACGGCACCGGCCAGCGCGGCAAGCACCGCGCGCAGTTCGGGATCGGCGATGTCGCGGATCGATTCGCCCATATCGGCCGGGACCGGCAGCGGATCGCGCCGGACCGGGATCGCGCGGCGCGGACGGACCTCGCCATGCCGGAACTGCAATCGCGCGACGGCAGCATAGCCGAAGAACCGGTTGACCCGTTCGACGATTTCCGGCGCGATATGCTGCATCATCGTCCCGTGCGCGCCCGATACGGTCAGCGTCAGCGTACCATCGGCGCGCTTGCCCGGCGGGAAGCGGATCGATTCGGGCGCGGATACGCGGGCGAAGCGTTCGCCGACGATCTCTCCCCAGCGGCTGACCACCGCCGACTGCACGAACCCGAATTTGCGGAAGGCCGCACCGCCGATATCGGGCAGCAATTCGGCCACGGCGCGCGCGCCGCCACGGCGGCGGGGTTCGGGAATCGTCGCATGGGGGCGGGGACGCGTCGTCATTGTCGCCACCCCATGCCATAGAGCCGCGGTGGACGCCAAGCATCTCTCTGTCGCCGAACGGTTGCTCGACTGGTACGACCGCAATCATCGCAGCCTGCCATGGCGCAGCCCGCCCGGCGCGCCGCCGCCCGATCCGTATCGCGTATGGATGTCCGAAGTGATGCTGCAACAGACGCAGGTCGCAACCGTCCGTCCGTATTTCCTGGGCTGGACGGCGCGCTGGCCGTCGTTCGCGGCGCTTGCGGCGGCGGCGGATGCCGATGTCATGGCGGCATGGGCCGGGCTCGGCTATTATGCGCGGGCACGCAATCTGCTGGCGTGCGCACGGGTCGTCGCGGCGCGGGGCGCGCTGCCCGATACCGAGGATGGCTTACGCGCCCTGCCGGGGATCGGCGACTATACCGCCGCCGCAATCGCCGCGATCGCGTTCGGGCGACGGGCGGTGGTGGTCGATGCCAATGTCGAGCGCGTCGTCTCGCGGCTGTTCGCGATCGGTGCCCCCCTGCCCGCCGCCCGGCCGGCGATTCGCGCCGCGACCGACACCGTCACGCCCGACGACCGCGCGGGCGATTTCGCGCAGGCGATGATGGATCTGGGGTCGATGGTATGCACGGTGCGGGGGCCGCGCTGCCTGTTGTGCCCGTTGCGCGACGATTGCACCGCATTTCGTGCCGGGACGCCCGAAGCCTTTCCGGTCAAGGCCGCGAAGAAAGCCAAGCCGCAACGCTTCGGCACGTTGTTCTGGGCGGAGCGTGATGGACGGGTGTTGCTGGTCCGCCGTCCCGACAAGGGGCTGTTGGGCGGGATGCGTGCGCTGCCGACCGGGCCGTGGGTCGACCGCGATCCGGGGACGGAGGGCGCGCCCTTTGCTGCCGACTGGCGCAGCATCGGGTTGGTTCGCCACGGTTTCACCCATTTCGATCTTGCCTGCACGGTCATGGTGGCGGATGCAGGCGACGAACCCGTGCAGGGCGAATGGTGGCCGGTGGCGGAGATCGCCGATGCCGGGCTGCCGACGCTGTTCGCGCGGGCGATAGCGGTGGTGGAGGGAATGCGATGACGATCGGACGATGGGCGCACGGATCGATGGCGCTGGCGGTGCTGCTGGCGCAACCGGTGGCGGCCTTTGCTCAGGCGGCACCGCCCCGCGCACCGGCCGCTCCCGCGACGCGCTCGCTGCCGGCGACCGAGGCGATGGTCAAAACCTATGTCATGGACAAGAAGGTCCCGGGCATGGTCGTGGTCGTCGGCGGTCCGACGTGGACCAGCGCGCAGGCCGCCGGACGCACCGCCGCCGATGCGAGCGCGCCGGCGGCCAATGTCGATACGCTGTGGCGCGTCTATTCGATGACCAAGCCGATCACCGGCATCGCGGCGATGATGCTGGTCGAGGACGGCAAGCTGAAGCTCGACCAGCCGATCAGCGATTTCATCCCCGCGTTCAAGTCGATGAAGGTACTGACCGATCCCGACAACAGCCTTGCCAGCCGCGCGGCGACCAAACCGATCACCGTCCGCAACCTGCTGACCCATACCGCCGGGCTTGGCTATACCATCGTGACCAAGGGGCCGTTGCTCAAGGAATATGAGCGGTTGGGCATCGTGCCGGCGGCGGTCAATGCCCAGACCGAGGTCGCGATGGCACAGGCGCGGCCCAAATCGCTGGAAGAATTCGCCAACCAGGTCGCTTCGCTGCCGCTGATCGCCGAGCCGGGGACGAAATGGAGCTATTCGATCGGTCTCGACGTGATGGGCCGGGTGATCGAGGTCGCGAGCGGCATGTCGTTCGAGCGTTTCCTGCAATCGCGGATGTTCGGCCCGCTCGGCATGACGTCGACCTATTGGCAAGTGCCGGAGCGTGAGAAGGCGCGGCTGGCGACCAACTATGCGTGGGCGGGCGACACGCTGACCCCGGTCGATCCGGCGGCGACGTCGGTCTGGTTGCAGAAGCCAAGCTTTCCCTATGGCGGCGCGGGGCTGGCGATGTCGGCGCGCGATTACGACCGGTTTCTGCACATGTTGCAGAATGGCGGGACGCTGGACGGCAAGCGGGTGATGAAAGCGGAGACGGTCGCGCTGGCGATGTCGAACCTGCTGCCTGACGGCGTCACCTTCGGCGGGGTCGACGGTGCGACCGGCGGGCAGGCGGGGCCGAAAATGGGCTTCGGTGCCGGCGGTTCGGTCTATCTGGAAACGCTGCCGGGGCGGCCGGGCAAGGGCACCTATGGCTGGGGCGGCGCAGCGGGCACCGTCGCGTTCGTCGATCCGGTGCGGCAGGTGCGTGGCACGGTAATGGTCAATTATTTCCCGGCCGATCGTTTCCCGCTGCGCGAGGATCTGGTGAAGGCGCTGGCAAGCGATCTCGCGGGCGCGCGATGATCGGTTTTACCGGCGCGACGCTGGAGCGGGTCGAT
Organism: Sphingomonas sp. Leaf62; assembly: GCF_001421915.1. Classification (NCBI taxonomy): domain Bacteria; kingdom Pseudomonadati; phylum Pseudomonadota; class Alphaproteobacteria; order Sphingomonadales; family Sphingomonadaceae; genus Sphingomonas; species Sphingomonas sp. Leaf62. The sequence goes on from NZ_LMLN01000002.1 coordinate 284,287, forward strand.
CACGAGCGCGACGATCCGACGGCGTTCGCGCGGGCGCTGGCGCATCCGGGTGCGCGGTTGCTGGTGCTGAACGGACTTGCCCCGCCGGTCGAGGGCGACCGGCTGGCGTTGGTGCCGATGGACCCGGCGCGGGGCGACGCGTTATTGCTCGGCAATCTGGACGGCGCGCCGTTATTCGCGATCGGCGATGGCATCGCGACCGCGCCGGCGATGCGATCGCCGACGCTGATGACGACGCTGGCTGCCATGCCGGTCGGCGAGGCGGCGCTGTACGGCATCGCCCGCAGCCTGATCGACTGGCATGTCCGGCATGGTTTCTGCGCGAATTGCGGGCAGGCGACGGCGGTGTCGCGGGCGGGGTGGGCGCGCGCGTGCGGCACCTGCGCTGCGCAGCATTTTCCGCGCACCGACCCGGTGGTCATCATGGCGGTCGAACACGGCGACCGGGTGCTGCTGGGGCGGCAACCCAGCTGGCCGCCGGGGCGCTATTCGACGCTGGCAGGGTTCGTCGAGGTCGGCGAATCGATCGAGGAAGCGGTGGCGCGCGAGGTGCTGGAGGAAGCGGGGGTGCGCGTCGGCGCGGTACGCTATGTCGCCAGCCAGCCCTGGCCGTTCCCGTCGCAGCTGATGATCGGATGCATCGCCGTTGCCGAGGACGACCGGTTGCGGGTGGACACGGCCGAGCTGGAGGATGCGTTCTGGGCGACGCGGGCGGAGGTTCGCGCGGCGCTGTCGGGAGAGACCGGGCGGTTCATCGCACCGCCGGCTTATGCGATCGCGCATAGTTTGCTGGCGGCCTGGGCCAACTCCTAGACTACCGACCCCGTTTGCTTCGAGCGCAGGTTCGAGCGTGTCGAGAACCGAAGTCGAGAAGGGGTTGCCGCAAGCGACCGGGTTCTCGACAGACGCCTCTCGACTACGCTCGAAGCTGTCCGAACCAAACGGATTTTTACCCTGGGGGCGGGCTTACCCCCGCTCGCGCGCCCGTCCGTAGCTGCCCAGCAGTCGCATGCTCTTGGTATGGAACGCCAATTCCTCCAGCGCGCGGTCGACATGGGGTTCGCCCGGTCGCCCTTCGATATCGCAGAAGAATTCGGTCGCGGCGAAGGTGCCGCCGCGCTGATAGCTTTCCAGCTTGGTCATGTTGACGCCGTTGGTCGCGAAACCGCCCATCGCCTTGTACAGCGCGGCGGGTACGTTCTTCACCTCGAACACCAACGTCGTCATGCAGGGCCCGGCGGGCAATTCCGATGCTGCGGCGCGGGCAAGGACGACGAAGCGGGTGGTATTGTGATCGGCGTCGGCGATGTCGTCGGCCAGCACCTGCAACCCGTACAGCGTCGCAGCGGCGGGCGGCGCGAGGGCGGCGACGGACGGGTCGGCCATCGCCGCCGCCGACGCTGCCGCGCCCGCCGTGTCGGGATGCGCCACCGGTTCGATGCCGCGCGCGCCGAGCCAGTGGCGGCATTGGCCGAGCGCCTGTTCGTGGCTCATCGCCTGGCGCACCGCCTCGATCGGACCGAGGCCCAGCAGCGCGTGCCGGATCGGCAGGAAATGTTCACCGGTGATGACCAGGCCCGATTCGGGCAGCAGGAAATGAATGTCGGCGACGCGACCGTGCAGCGAATTTTCGATCGGAATGATCGCGCAATCGGCCTGGCCCGAACGCACCGCGTCGATCGCGTCGGCAAAGCCGAAACAGGGCAGGGGCAGCGCGTCGGGAAACGCCTGTGCCAGTGCGACGTGCGAATTGGCGCCGGGCGCGCCCTGAAACGCCACGGCGCGATGCGGTTCGCGGGCGGCGGCTTCGGTCATCTGCGCGACAAGGGGGCGCGCCGGTGCTGCGTATTTGTGCATGGGGGGCGGCGGATATCGCTCGCGGCGGCAACCGGCAAGCCCGTCTTGCCAGTAATCAAAGCCACCTCTAAGCATGGCTCCAAACAAAACCATCTTAGGCGAGACGGCTCAGCGCATGGACGACCGGACGAACACGATCGCGGGTTGGGTATTGGCGGGATGCGCCGCTGCCCTCGGACTGTCCATTGCCAGTGGCATGATCTTCCATTCCGGCCCGCCGGAAAAGCCGGGCTATCCGGTCGAGGGCGCTGCCGAGGCGGGTGGCGGCGGCGCGGCGGCAGCGGTACCGATCGCGACGCTGCTGGCCTCCGCCGACGTCGCCAAGGGCGCGGAAGTCTTCAAGAAATGCGCGGCCTGTCACACGGTCAATCAGGGCGGGGCCAATGGTATCGGCCCGAACCTGTGGGGCGTGATCGGCAAGAAGCACGGCCATCTGGCCGGTTTCGCCTATTCGAGCGCGTTGACCGGCGTTGCCGGCAATTGGGACTTCGACGCGATGAACGCGTGGCTGACGTCGCCACGTAAATATGCGCCGGGGACCAAGATGACCTTTGCCGGTCTGGGCAGTGCCGAGGACCGGGCGAACGTCATCGCCTATCTCAACACGCAAGGGTCGAACCTGCCGCTGCCGGCCGCCCCCGCCGCCGGAGCCGCGCCGGCCGAGGAAGGCGTGAAGAATGTCGAGGAAGGCGCGACCGCCAATACCGCCGACATCGTGAACGCGGCCACACCCGCTTCGGGCGCGCCGTCGGTCGATCCGGCGGCGGCGGAACAGGCCGCGAAGAAGGCGGAGTAACGCTTCGGTTCTGTCTTCGCGGCGAGCCGGGATCGGTTCGCGCGAAGGCGCAAAGAAGGTTAGATTTCGCGCAGAGACGCGGAGGCGCAGAGGGGTTGCGTTTGCTGCGTCTTCGCGTGCGTTCGGCAGACGAATGCGCCCGCTGCAACCTGAAAGAAGGGCCTCGGTCGCGGGTGAGGTTGCGTCAAGAACAATCTCTCTGCGCCTCGGCGGCTCTGCGCGAACCAATTTCTTCTATTCCACGCCGTCGCGTGAACCGATTCAGGCGTTCACCGGCTCCAGCCCCAGCAGCTTCGAAACCTCATCGAAGCCGTGCGCGATGTCGGTCACGCCCAGTTCGCGCAGGCGGGCGTCGTGGCCGACGCCGCAGTGCGACCCCGCACACAGGCCGATCACGCGCGCGCCCGATGCGACCGCGCCGGTGACGCCGACCGGTGAGTCTTCAAGGATCGCGCATTGTTCGATTGGCACGCCGAGCTGCTTCGCGCCGTAGAGATACAGGTCGGGTGCGGGCTTGCCGTTCGCGACATGCTCCTTGCCGCTGTAGATATGATCGCCGAACGCGTCGGCCAGCCCCAGATGGCGCAGATGGGTCGAGATCCAGTGGGTCGTGCTCGACGAGACGATCGCGCGCGGCAGGTCGGCGGGGAGCGAGCGGACGAAGGCGATGGCGCCGGCCACTGCCTCGACGCCCTCTTCCAGCACCCGGGCGTCTTCGATCGCGCGGGCTTCGAAAAAGCCGGCGGGGATCGGTCCGCCGACCCAGCGTTCGATCGCCTGGGTGAAGTGGGTGCCCGACAGGCCCATGAAATTGGCCATCGAATCGGCGGCGCTGGTCGGGTAGCCGGCTTGCGTGAGGAACTCGGCGATCTGTCGGTTGCCAGCGAATTCGCTCTCCAGCAGCACGCCGTCAAAGTCGAACAACAAGGCTTGCGGACGGG
>NZ_LMLN01000002.1:287899-332715 GCF_001421915.1 Sphingomonas sp. Leaf62
TCGCGCCGAGGGTGACGGCGGTCTCGAAATCGTCGGACATGCCCATGCTCAAGGCGGTCAGGCCGTGGTCGCGGGCGAGTTTGGCGGTCAGCGCGAAATAGGGGGCGGCGTCGAGGCCGGCGGGGGGCACGCACATCAGGCCCGCGATGGGCAGTCCGGCGGCCTTCGCTTCGGCCAGCAGCGCCGGCAGATCGGCAAGGGCGCAGCCGCCCTTTTGCGGTTCGTCGCCGATATCGACCTGGATGAAACAGGCGGGTGCGCGGCCGGTCTTGTCGATCGCTTTCGCCAGTGCCGCGACCAGCGACGGGCGGTCGACCGAATGGATGGCGTCGAACAGGCGGACCGCGTCCTCGGCCTTGTTCGATTGCAGCTGGCCGACCAGATGCAGTTCGATGCCGGGGGTAACGTCCTGCAACGCCGGCCATTTCGCCTGCGCCTCCTGCACTCGGTTTTCGCCGAAGACGCGCTGTCCGGCGTCGATCAGCGGCTGGATCGCGGCGGCGTCGCGGGTCTTGCTGACCGCGATCAGCGTCGTCGCGCCACGGTCCCGGCGCGCGATCGATTCGGCATGGGCGATCCGGTCGCGAAGGTGGCCAAGCGAGGTTGCGGTTTCGGTCATCGCGCGCGCTATAGAGGCGGTCATGCGTCGCCGCCACCCTTTGCCGAGCCGCTGGCTGATGACCGACGAGCGGCTGGGCGACGACATGCCCGCGAAGGTGGCGAAGTTGCCACGCGGCAGCGGGGTCGTCTTTCGCCAATATGCTACACCAGAAGGGAAAAGGCGGCGGATGTTTGCACAGGTGCGGCGGATCGCGCGGGCGCGGCAGTTGGTGCTGCTGGTCGCGGGGCCGTTCCTGCCGGGCGGCGACGGGGTGCACGGCCGAAAAGCTCGCAAGAACAAGGGGTTGGCAACGCGGCCGGTCCATTCAGTGCGCGAACGGATTGCCGCCGAGCGGGCGGGCGTCGATGCAACCTTCGTCTCGCCGGTCTTCGCCACCCGATCGCACCCCGGCGCGCGGCCGCTCGGGCGCATCCGTTTCGCGCTGCTGATCCGCGGCGCGCGCCTGCCCGTCATTGCGCTGGGCGGCATGACCGAGCGGCGCGCCCGCACGCTGCCGGGCATCGCCGGCTGGGCAGCGATCGATGCGTGGTCAGAATTTGGTGCGTAGTTCGACGAAGGCGGTGCGCGGTTCGCCGGGGAAATGGCCGGTCTGCGCGGTGAAGCCCGACGCGGCATAGACTTTGTCGAACAGGTTATCGACGCGCAGCATCAGTTCGGCAAAACCGAGCTGGTGCGTGATCGATGCGTCGAAGATGGTGTAGGGCAGCACCGGCTGTCCCGAGCGGCTGACCCGGCGCGAGACATGTTCGCCGCCGAACGCGAAGGCGGTGCGGAGCGGTGCGACCTGATAGCGGGTCCAGAACCCCAGCTTGTGCGCGGGCGCGTTGGCGAAGCGGTTGCCGATCGCGTCGGTCAGCGACTGGCCGGCGATACTGCCGGTGATGCGCGTATCGTTATACCCGTAATTGGCGAGCAGCACCCAGTCCGGCGTCAGGTCGGTGGTCAGATCGATTTCGAACCCCTTGCTCGTCACTTCGCCGATCGGGCGCAGCTGATCGACGCCGCCGACCGGGGGCAGGCTGGGATCGACCTGCAACAGATTGCGACGGACGATGCGGTAGAGCGCGGCATTGGCCTGTACCCGGCCGTCGAGCAGGCGCGATTTGACGCCGGTTTCGATCTGGTTGCCGGTGATCGGCGCGAAGGGGCCACCGGCGGCGGGCAACTGGCTGGCCGGTGCCTGCGGATCGAAGCCCTGCGACCAGCTGACATAGAGCGACAGATCGTCCCGCGGTTTGTAGATCGCGCCGGTGCGGAAGGTGACGTCGCTGTCCTCGTAGCGTGCGTTCGACGTGACCCGGTCGGCGGTGGCGACCCGGGTGCTGTCCTCGAACCGGTCGTAGCGGACGCCCGCGACCAGCAGCAGATGCGTGGTCAGGTCGATCTGATCCTGCGCATAGACGCCGAAGCGGCGCGAATCGGTATCGGTGACGGTGAAGGGCAGCGCCGTCGCCCGCAGCGCGTCACCATCGGACCGGCCATAGACCGGGTTGGACAGGCTGAGCGGGAGCACGCCAGCGCGCAGGATACGCGATTCCAGCCCGTTCGATTCGCGATACCAGTCGGTGCCGACCTGAATGCGGTGCGACAGGCCGAGCAGGGTCGTGCGCGCGGTGGCATTGGCCATGAACGACAGGCCGTCGACCGGGCGGACCTGATCGCGAAACTCGCGCAGGACCAGATCGGGGTTGGTTGCGCTCAACCCGCGCGGCTCGTGATATTGCTGCCGTTCGATCGAGCGGAAGCTGCGTACGCCGGCATCGAGCGTCGCCGCATCGCCGATCGCCGTTGCATAGCGCGCGGCCCATGCGGTCGAGGCGAGGTGGAGATCATCGCTCCTTTCGTTCGCGTTCCAGCCGATCGAGGTGCGGAAGCGTCCATTGTCGTCGACCAGCACCCCGCGCAGGCGGTTGGCGCGCAGGTAATTGTCATAGGTCGTGACCTGCAGCGTCAGCAGCCCGCCGGGATTGGTACGGATCGACAGGCCGGCGTCGCCGATCAGCGCCTTGTGCAACGTGTTGAAGCGAAAGGGCTGCATCGCTTCGTAGAAGCCGCCGACGCGATAGGATACGACACCATCGGCATCGATGCGGTTGGTCGCCTCCGCCGAGATACCGACCCGGTCGTAATTGCCGGCGGTGACGACGGTGCGCAGCCCGGCGCGGTCGGACGGCGTCTTCGACACATAGTTGATGATCCCGCCCGGCGCGCCGGGACCGAAGAACAGCCCTGCCGGTCCCTTCAGCACCTCGACCCGGTCGATGTTGAACAATTGCGGCACGGTGAAGCCGACGAAGGGATTGCCGCGCATTCCGTCGTAGAAGGATTCGTCCTGGCGAAATCCGCGGAAGGTGACACCGGCATAGCTGTACGCGCTGACGCCCGAGATATTGCGATACAGGTCGGTCGCGTCGCGTGCGCCCTGATCGGTGAACAGGTCGCGGTTGATGACCTGCAACGCCTGCGGAATGTCGAGCGGGTCCTGCGCCGATTTGCCGACGGTGGTGAGCGTGGTGCGATAGAGTTGACGGCCGCGCCCCTCGACCACGATGTCAGCGTCGTCGTCGGTCGCGCGTTCCTGCGCCGCGACCGGTCCCGCCACCATCGCTGCCGCCATCACCGGCATCCACCACCGTTCCACCCGCTTCCCCCTTTAATGCAACTCGGTCGCATTAGCTAACTACAGTTTTATGTGCAATCGTTTCGGATACGATCTTTCGAACGATCGTAACGGTATCGAACCGGAACGGTGCGCGGCCTCTGTCCGTTCACGCGCGAAAGGGGAAACCGATGATGCAAGGCGAAACGGAACGGCAGGGCCCAAGCTATGGCCGGGTCGCGACGATGACGGTGATGGTGCTGGCGATCGTCGGGGCGGGGCTGTTGCTGATATCGATGATGCGGCTGGTACTGCTGGTGTTTGGGGCGACGGTCATCGCGGTACTGTTCAGCGCGGTGGCGCGCCGTATCCAGAAATGGACCCGCCTGCCGCGCGGATTATCGCTGGCAGCAGCGATCATCCTGCTGCTGGGGATCGTGATCGGCATCTTCTATGGCTTCGGCGCGCAGCTGGTGCAGCAGTTCGACACGATCCGCGAACAGATTCCGTCCGCGCTGCAGGCGATCCAGCGGCAACTGGACGCATGGGGGCTGGGCGGGCCGGCGCGCGACCTGTTGTCGCAGGGCAGCAGCGATATGTCGACGATCATGTCGCGCGCGGGCACCTATGCCCTGTCGATCGGATCGGGGCTGTCGGACGCGGTGCTTGTGCTGGTCGGGGCGATCTTCCTTGCGGCCGACCCCGAACTCTATCGCCGCGGGCTGGTGAAGCTGGTGCCGCCAAAGGCCGAACCGGTCGCGCGCAAGGCGGTGGACGATGCCGCCGGGGGCCTGCGCGGATGGATGAAGGGCGAGGCGGTGGCGATCATCGTCGTCGCGGTGCTGACCGGCACCGGGCTGTGGCTGCTGGGGGTGCCCGCCGCGATCGGGCTGGGCCTGATCGCCGGATTGATGGACATCGTGCCCTATGTCGGGCCGATCATCGCCGGTCTGCCGGCGGTGATGCTGGCGTTTACCCATTCGCCGTCGACCGCATTGTGGACGATCGTGCTGTTCCTGATCGTCCAGCAGATTCAGGGCAATATCCTGCAACCCATCGTCCAGAAGCACGCCGTCGACGTGCCGCCCGCCGTGCTGCTGTTCTCGGTCATCGGCATGGGGCTGATGTTCGGGTTCATCGGCGTGGTGCTGGCCGCGCCGCTGACCATCGTCGTGTTCGTGCTGGTGCAGCGGATCTACGTGCAGGCGTTGCTGGGGCGCGACATCACGGTGGCGACCGACAAGGTGAAGGGGGAGGATCATTGAGGAAGCGGATGTTTCTGCTCTCCTCCTTCCGGTCCCCAGCCGATGCTCTGTCGTCACTCCCGCGCTGGCGGGAGTCCAGATGCGCCGAGATCACTGCTTCAGCACAAACATCAGCGGCTATGGATTCCCGCCTGCGCGGGAATGACGAACATTCTTTTGGATCGCTGAACGTCGGTCCGTCCTAGTTCGGGCGCGTCCAGAGCGACGGGTCGCGGGGCGTATCGGGGGCCGGGCGCCAGCGCGCCGCCACGAACGCGCGGGCAATCGCTGCGATCTTCTCGCCCTTCGACGTCGTCTGGCGCTGGTCCCATGCCGCAGGGCCAGCCGCCGCGACCTTGCGGGCAATGCCGCCATAGATGTCGGCGGCGGCCAGTACCGCCCATGCCGACCGCCATGGCAGGCGTGCCGCGCCGACCCGGGCGCTGTCCTCGTGAAGCGCCGCGCGCGCCGCCATCCGCCGCGCGAGCACCGCCACCCGATCGGGCGTCGCCATCGGATCGGCCGGGTCGATGCGCTGTTCGACCAGCCAGTCGCGCGGCAGGTAGCAGCGCCCGGCATCCGCGTCTTCGCGCACGTCGCGGGCAATATTGGCAAGCTGGAACGCCAGCCCGAGATCGCAGGCACGGTCGAGCGTGTCGCGGTCCTCTGCGGGCACGCCCATCACCACCGCCATCAGCCCGCCGACCGCGCCGGCGACATGATAGCAATATTGGTACAGGTCATTCTCGGTCACCGGTTGCCAGCCATCGGCGTCGAGCTGGAACCCGTCGATGACGTCGTACACCAATTGATGCGGGAGGCCGACTTCTGCCGCAACCACGCCCAGCGCGTCGAAGGCCGGATCGCCGGTCGGCTGCCCGGCCAGCGCCTGCGCCGTACGCTCGCGGATCAGCAGCAGGCGCGCGGGCGCATCGTCGAGCCGCTGCATCCCGTGCCCCATGTCCTGCCCGTCGGCGAGGTCGTCGCAGGCGCGGCACCATGCGTAGAGCAGCCAGGCGCGTTCGCGGGTTTGCGGATCGAACAGCTTGCTCGCCGCCGCGAAACTTTTCGAGCCGCGCGCGATGGTTTCGCGGGCGTGCGCGACGAGCTCGGCGCGTGGCGGGATCAAAGGTCTTTGCTGCTCATCTGGATGATCGGCATCACCGGCGTATGCGCCGCCATCCTGTCGAGCAGCGTGTCGAGGGTGTCGGCAACCAGCAGGATATCGCGGTGGACGGGGCGCATGAACCCGACTTCGGCCATCTTTTCGACGAAGGCGATCAGGTGGTCGTAATAGCCGGCGGTGTTGAGCAGGCCGACCGGCTTGGCATGATAGCCAAGCTGCGCCCAGCTCATCGCCTCCCACAATTCGTCCATCGTGCCGGTGCCGCCGGGGATGGTGACGAAACCGTCGGACAGGTCGGTAAACGCCTGTTTGCGCTGATGCATGGTGTCGACGACGTGGAGTTCGGTGAGGCCCTTGTGCGCGGCCTCCGCCTTGACCAGCGCGGTCGGGATGACACCGATGACGTCGCCGCCGGCCTCGATCGCGCCATCGGCGACCGCGCCCATCAGGCCGAGCCGCCCGCCGCCATAGACGACGCCGATGCCGCGTTCCGCAAGGGCACGACCGACGGCACGGGCGGAATCGATGTAGATCGGATCGGCGGGGGTCGCGGACCCGCAGTAAATGGCCAGACGCTGCATGGTCGCGAGCGGTAGGCGATCGGGGGGAGGGGGGCAAGCTGGCCCTGCTATGGCCAGACCTTATCCGTTCGGTTCGAGCAGCTTCGAGCCTGTCGAGAAGCGAATGTCGAGAACGCCCCGTTTGAGGCATTCCGTTCTCGACCGGCGCTTCTCGACAGGCTCGAAGCTGCTAGAACCAAACGGTTTCTACTGGTGGAGGACCGTCAGTCCTCCTCGCCCAGCATCAGCGCCGCCGTCGCCTTGGCACTGCCGACCACGCCCGGAATCCCTGCGCCCGGATGGGTGCCGGCCCCGACGACATACAGGTTCGGGATATCGTCGTCGCGGTTGTGCGCGCGGAAATAGGCGCTCTGCGTCAGGATCGGCTCCAGCGAGAAGGCCGAGCCGTGATACGCGTTCAGATCGTGGGTGAAGTCGCTCGGCATATAGCTGAACTTCGTCACGATCCGGTCGTGGATGTCGGGGATCAGGCGGCGACCGACCTCGTCCAGAATCCGCTTTTCGAGGATCGGGCCGATCTGGTCCCAGTCGACCGGGAACTTGCCGGTGTGCGGCACCGGGCACAGCGCGTAGAAGGTCGAATGCCCCTCCGGTGCCATCGACGGGTCGGTGACGGTCGGGTGGTGGAGGTAGAGCGAGAAATCCTCGCTGAGCACGCCATGGTCGTAAATGTCGGCGAGCAGCCCCTTATAGCGCGGTCCGAACAGGATCATGTGGTGCGGGATGCCCGGCCACGTGCCCTTGATGCCGAAATGGACGACGAACAACGACGGCGAGAAACGCTTGCGTTCCAGCCGCTTGGCCTTGCGCTGCGCGCTGCGCGATCCCGACAGCAGGTCCTTGTAGCTGTGCATCAGGTCGGCATTGGTCGCGACCATGTCGGCACCGATGACCACGCCGCTTTTCGTCGTGACGCCGGTCGCGCGGTCGCCGAGCGTGTCGATACTGGCGACCGGGTCGTTCAGGATCAGCGTGCCGCCCAGCTTCTCGAACAGGCGGACCATGCCGGCGACCAGCTTGTTGGTGCCACCCAGCGCGAACCAGACGCCGCCGTCGCGCTCCAGCTTGTGGATCAGCGCATAGATGCTGCTGGTCTTCATCGGATCGCCGCCGACCAGCAGGGTATGGAACGACAGCGCCTGCCGCAGTTTCTCGTTCTTCACGAACGACGACACGATCGAATAGACCGAGCGCCATGCCTGATATTTGACCAGCGCCGGCGCGGCCTTGATCATCGAGGCGAAGTCGAGGAACGGCACGTGCCCCAGCTTCACATAGCCTTCTTCATACACGCCCGCCGAATATTCGAGGAAGCGGGCATAACCGGCGATGTCGCCGGGATCGAGCTTGGCGATTTCGGAGCGCAGCAGCGTGTCGTCGTTGGTATAGTCGAAATTGGTGCCGTCGGGCCAGTTGAGCCGGTAGAAGGGCGACACCGCCTGCAGCGTCACGTCCTCCGCCATGTCGCGGCCGGTCAGCTGCCACAATTCCTGCAACGCTTCGGGCGCGGTGATGACGGTCGGGCCGGCGTCGAAGACGAAGCCGTCGCGTTCCCAGTAATAGGCACGACCGCCGGGCTTGTCCCGCCCTTCGACCAGCGTCGTCTGTACGCCGGCGGATTGCAGGCGGATGGCGAGCGCGAGGCCGCCGAACCCCGCACCGATTACGACTGCCGTCTTCACCCCTGTCTCCCCACCAAAGCCTGTACCGCACGTCCGATCGGTACCGGCGGTTTGCCTGTCAGCACGCGCAATTTGTCGAACAGCGTCGACCCGCCGGCGTAGAAACGCCCGACCAGTCCCGCATCCAGGCGGTAGAAGCGTTCGAGCACACGGTAGCGTTCCGCCGGTTCCGCCGCACGGAACAACATCGTCGCCAGCATCCGGTAGAATCGCCGCTGCCGCCACAGCGTCGCGGCATAATCATGGGTCAGCGTGTGCAACGCGCCGCCCGACCAGTCGCCGCTGTCGGCGACCAGATGGGCGAGGCGCACCGCATCGGGCAGCGAATAGCCGGTCAGCGGATGGAACAGCCCGGCGCGCATCCCGCCCTTCGCCACGCGGTTCCCGCCCGAGCGCCAATATTCCTCGAAATCGCCGCCCATCGCGACCGGCAGCACGCCGGTTTCGCTGCGACCGACCCGGGCGACGTTCCAGCCCTGCGCCTGCGCATAGCCGCTGATGCGCCCCGCCAGCAGCTGCGTGTCGATATCGGGGGTGTCGCTGTAATAGGTATCCTCGACGAACAGCGTCGAGGCGTCGAACGGCAGGGTATAGACGAAGCGATAGCCGTCGAGCTGTTCGACCGATCCGTCCATGACGATCGGCCGGTCGACGCCGTGCAGGTCGTCGGTAATCAGCTCCATCCCCATGAACTTCTGCCAGCCGAGGTCGAGCAGCGACACGTCGCCGGGACCGCGACAGTCGATCACGCCCTGCGCCTCGACCCGGTCGCCATCGGCGAGGACGACCGCGGTCGGGCTGGCCCCCAGCACGCGGACCGATGGCATCAGGGTTTCGCGCGACAGCGTCTGACGCAACACTGTATCGAGCCGTTCGGAGGTGATCGAATAATAGGCGGTGTCGAGCGTGCGGGCATGGGCGGGAAAAACGATGTCGTAGCCGCGCCACGCATGGGCGATGAGCGGGGCGACCAGCGCGCGATGATCGTCGGACACGTCGCTGCCGAAGAACGACCAGACATGGTTGCCGCCGAAATGCGATGCGCCCTCGATCAGGCGGATGCGGGCATCGGGTCGCCGCTTCGCCGCCGCCAGCGCGATCAACGCACCGGCAAGCCCTCCGCCGACGATGGCGAGGTCGCAGTGATGGATGGTTGGCATGGAACGGCCCTAGGGGAGGGCGGCAACAGTAGCAACGGCGCGCAGAAAATCCTCTCCGTGCGCGGGAAGGGAACCCATGCGCAGCATGGTGGAAGGGGGACCGCCGCGTGCGAAGCCGTTGTTTTCGTGGACGCCCCCCTCCACCATCGCCTTCGGCGACGGTCCCCCTACCCGTGCCGGGGAGGATCTTGGGGTGTCATCTGCCTGTGCAATCCGCTACAGCGGCGGCATGTCGATCCCGTTGGCTATTTTCCTGTCCGCCGTGGCGATGACGGCGATCGTCGGTGTCCGCTATCTGCTGGCGTCGGCCGGCTTCGCCTTTGCGACGCGCAGCAAGCATCCGGGGCTGTACCGCGGACTCGACGCGCAGATCGCCAAGGAAATCCGCTGGTCGCTGTTGTCCGCCGCGATCTACGGCGTGCCGGCGGGCATCGTCGCGTGGGGCTGGGAGCATCGCGGCTGGACCGCGATCTACCGCGACGTCCACGCCCATCCCTTATGGTACCTGCCGGTATCGGTGCTGCTGTACCTCTTTGCGCACGATACCTGGTTCTACTGGACGCATCGCTGGATGCACCGGCCGAAATGGTTTCGCATCGCCCATGCCGTCCACCATGCCAGCCGCCCGCCGACGGCATGGGCAGCGATGGCGTTCCACCCGATCGAAGCGTTAACCGGCGCTGTGGTAATTCCGTTACTGGTATTCGTCATTCCGATTCACACCGGCGCGCTGGCGTTGGTGTTGACGATCATGACGGTTATGGGGGTAACCAACCATATGGGGTGGGAAATGTTCCCGCGGTTCATGTGGTCAGGGCGATTGGGGGGCTGGCTGATTACCGCCAGCCATCATCAGAGGCATCATGAGCGCTATGGCTGCAATTTCGGGCTCTATTTCCGCTTTTGGGACCGGTTGTGCGGCACCGATGGCGGCCTCGGCGACTTCGAAAAGGAACGTGCGCGCGTCGCGCGGCGGGCGAATCGTGCTGGCGGCGCTGGCGCTGGCGACGCTGCCGGGGGCCATGCCGACCGGCACGCTTGACGTCCGTATCGCCGACCTGCGGTCGGCCAAGGGCGTCATCCGCCTGTGCCTGACCGCCGATCCGAAGAATTTTCCCGGTTGCACCGACGACCGCAATGCCGTCACCCGCACCTTTGCCGCGGCGGAGCGCGGCGTACGCATCGCCGGGCTGGGGCGTGGCGATTATGCCGTATCGGTGATCCACGACGAGAACAACAATTCGAAGCTCGACACCTTTGCCGGCATCCCGCGCGAAGGGTTCGGATTCTCGCGCAATCCGGCGATCCGCTTCGGCCCGCCTGCCTTCAGCTCGGCGGAGTTCCCGGTCGCGGGTGATGTAACCATGCAACAGGTGCGGATTCGCTATCTGCTATAGTATCCGCGACGGACCGAAGCGCGCGGCGTAGCGTTACGGCCGGGTAACATTTTCTCGGAGCTACGCCCTTGCGCGCCTTTCTTGCCGCCGTCCTGACCGCCGCCGCCGTTGCCGGCCCCGCCTTCGCACAGGAAGCGGCGACCCCGGCAGTGCCGGCATCGTCGCTGCCCAACACCGATACCGGTGCCGATTTCTACGTCGTCGGCCTCGGCGCGGCGGTGCTGCCCGATTACGAAGGGTCGGACGATTATTCGTTCAGCCCGGTGCCGGCCGCGACCGGTCGTGTGTCGGGGTTCAACTTCCTCCTCGCCGGCAATCGCCTCAGCGTCGACGTGATCCCCGATGGCATCGGGCCGACCTGGGATTTCCAGGCCGGGCCGATCGCGGTCGTGAACCTGAACCGCAATTCGACCAAGGGCATCGACGATGCGCAGGTCCGCGCCTTGGGCACGGTCGATACCGCGATCGAACTGGGCGGCTATGTCGGGTTGGGCAAGACCGGGGTCATCACCTCGCAATTCGACCGGCTGTCGGCATCGATCAGCTATCGCAAGGACGTGAGCGGCGGGCACAAGTCGACGGTGCTGGCACCGACGATCAACTATGTCACACCGCTGAGCACCAAGGCGCTGGCCGGCATCTTCGTATCGGCCGAACGGGTCGGGGAAGGCTACGCCGACAGCTATTTCTCTGTCACGCCGGGGCAGTCGCTGGCCAGCGGCCTGCCGGTCTATAACGCGCGGGGCGGGTGGAAGAACTGGACGCTGGGTCTGCTCGGCGGCCGGTCGATCAGCGGCGACCTGCGCTCGGGCTGGCAGCTGTTCGGCACCGTCGTCTATCGCAAGCTGCTGAACGATTTCGCCGACAGCCCGATCGTTGCGCGCAACGGGTCGAGCAACCAGTGGCTGGGTGCGGTTGGGGTCGCCTACAGCTTCTGATTTGGTGTCGGATCGGGCGGGCGAGTTCGGACGATGAGACATTTGCGAAAACACTGATTCCTGCTTCCCTGCCGTACCCCCGCGCAGGCGGAGGGGCAGGCCGTTGCCGCGGTAGGCGGGCAATACCCGCTTGCGTACCCCCGCGCAGGCGGGGGTCCAGGGTTCCAGGTACAAGCCGTTGTTCTGTTTGGCTCTGGACCCCCNCGCGGGGGTACGGCGAGTTTGCGGCGACGCTTGCGAGTTTCGCAGCGGTCCCGATGATCGCATTGCTGCGTTGCGTCGAACGGGAACGCCATCAGCTGCTATCGTCTCCTGCAAGTTCGGCATATCGGCCGGTACCGGCCGTATGCCGGCCAGCGTCCCGCCGGGCACCCGGTCCTGCCTTGCAGCACGGTTTGCACGATAACGACCGTCAACGGTCGTAACAGGCTGAAGCCCGCGCCCGTCCTGCGCCCAATGGTGCATAGCAACAATATTTAACAGTGCGTCCAATACCCAGACGGGATTTTCGACGTAAGGCGCGGCAGGGCGGTCTGGCGTCGGTAGCACGCGGCCATCGCGACCGGCCTCGGACGCGGGAATAGGGGTGTGTTTTGGCGACGCAACGACTGGGGTTCCGGGATGCGATCGGCTGGCTGTCGCAGATCATCGGTCCCGATTCGGCCTATGTACGGCTCGGCATCGTCTATACCGTCGCGATCAGCCTGCTGGCGCTCGCGACGCCGATCTCGGTGCAGTTGCTGATCAACAGCGTCGCCAATACGGCGATGCCCGCGCCATTATGGGCGCTGTCCGGGGTCCTGCTCTTGCTGCTACTGCTGGTGGTGGCGCTGAGTGCGTTGCGGGTGTGGATCATGGCGGGGTTCGAACGTCGCCTGTTCTCGCGGATCGTCGCGGAAGTCACGTTGCGCGCGGTGCATGCGCAGGACCCGTTCTTTACCGATGGCAATCGTGGCGACCTGTTCAACCGGTTCTTCGATCTGGTCGTCGTTCAGAAATCGGTCCCGAGCCTGGTGATCGGAGCCTTCACCATCGTGTTGCAGGCGGTGATCGGGCTGACCATCACCAGCTTCTATCATCCGGTCTTTCTCGCCTTCAACGTCGTGCTGGTCGCGGCCATCTTCATGGTTTGGCTGATCTGGCGGCGTGGCGCGATCGGCGGGGCGGTGGCGCTGAGCCATGCCAAGCACAAGGCCGCCCACTGGCTGGAAAGCGTCGGCGGGTCGAACGGCTTCTACAAATCGTCGCGCCATCTGGATTTCGCGATGCAGCGTTCGGAGGCGGTGACCGCCAGCTATGTCGACACGCATCGGCGGTATTTCCGGTATCAGTTCGCGCAAACGGTCGCGTTCCTGCTGATCTATGCCTTTGCCAGTGCCGGGCTGTTGCTGCTGGGCGGCATGCTGATCTTGCGCGGGCAATTGTCACTGGGACAGCTGGTCGCGGCTGAGCTGATCCTGTCGGGCGTCTTTTACGGCATTTCGCAGTTCGGCTGGTATCTCGACAGCTTTTACGAACTGGTCGCGAGTTCGGAGGAATTGTCGCTGCTGTTCGCCATTCCGCAGGAAACCACCGTGCGCGGCGACCATGGTCCGCGCGACGGTGCGGTGAAGCTGACCGACGTGGTGCTTGACGGTGCGCGCTATACGCTGGCGCTGGGGGCGGGCGAACAACTGGTCACCGTCGCCGAACCGGGAGCCGAGCGGCGGCTGGCGATGCTGCTGAAACGCCATGCGCTGCCCGAACGCGGGCTGCTCCGGATCGGTGGTGCCGATCCCGGCTCGTTCGACATCTACCGGTTGCGATCGGACGTGACGGTGCTCGACCGCTCGACCATCGTCGAGGCGACGATTCGCCAGTATCTCCGCCTCGCGTCCGAAGACCTCGACGAGGTGGCGATGGAGGCGCTGGCGACGGTCGGTCTCGAACGCCGCCTCGCCAGCCTGCCCAAGGGGCTCGACACGCAGCTGGGATCGACCGGCTATCCGCTCAGCGTCGGCGAGACGATGGCGCTGAAGCTCGCCAATGCGCTGCTGGTCCGGCCGAAGCTGTTGCTGCTCGGCCAGCTGTACGACCTGTTGCCGCCCGAACGGCTGGCCGCGGCGCTGCGGCTGCTGAAGGCGCATGGCACGACCGTGCTGCTGTGTACCGGACGGCCCGAGGATCTGGAACTCGACGGCTATCTCCATCTCGGCATGACCGAACAACGCCGATTCGACCGGCTTGCCGATCTGCAGGCCGTAGCCAACCGGGAGGGTGCAGATGACGCATCGGCCTGAACAACTGGCGCATTTCCGCACGCTGGCGGCGCTGCGTCCGCCGCGCGTGGCGGTGGCGATCGCGTGGATGCTGGTCGTCGGCATCGCGGCGGCGGCGGTCGTGTTGTTCGTGGTGCCGTGGGTACAAACCGCGCAGGGACGCGGGCAGGTCGTGTCGCTCGACCCTGACGACCGTGCGCAGGAGGTGACGGCGCTGGTGCCGGGGCGGGTCGAGCGCTGGTATGTGCAGGACGGGCAGCATGTCGGACGCGGCGACCCGATCGCGCGCATCGTCGACCTCGACCCCAATCTGCTGTCGCGGCTGGCGGCCGAACGCGCGCAGGTGTTGGCCGAGATCGCATCGGTGCAACAGGCGCAGGCCGTCGCGCAGATCGATGTCGGGCGGATGCGGCAGCTCTATTCCGAAGGGCTGGCGTCGCGGCGCGATTACGAACAGGCGCAGATCAAAATCGCGGAATCTGGGGCAAAGCTCGCTGAGTCGCGGGCCAAGCTGAACCGCATCGACGTGCAGCTCAACCGGCAGTCGGCGCAGCTGGTGCGGGCACCGCGCGATGGCCGTATCCAGAATCTGAACGCGGCGACGGGCGGTGCGCTGCTGTCGGCGGGGACCGTCCTTGCCGTCGTCGCGCCCGAACGGGTCAAGCGCGCGGTCGAATTGCTGATCGACGGCCGCGACGTGCCGCTGCTGCGGCCGGGGCGTCCGGTACGGCTGGAGTTCGAAGGCTGGCCGGCGATCCAGTTCAGCGGCTGGCCGTCGATCGCGCACGGCTTTTTCGACGGGCGCGTCCGCACGATCGATCCGAATGCCAATATGCAGGGGCTGTTCCGCATCCTCGTCGAACCGGCCCCCGGCAAGCCGGCATGGCCCGAACGACGCTTCGTCCGGCTGGGCGGCAAGGTCCAGGGCTGGGTCCAGGGCGAGACCGTGACCGTCGGGTATGAACTCTGGCGGCAGCTGAACGATTTCCCGCTCGAATTCGGCCAGACCGCGACCGACCAGACTTCGGGTTCGGCCGGCGGGAAGGAGGAAGACCGGAAGATCGCGACGAAGGCGGGCAAGCCGAAATGATCCGGTTCAGCCTCCTGTCCGCGCTGGTCGCTGCGCAGCTGTCGGTCGCGCCGGTCATCGCGCGGCAGGTCCCGCCGGCCCCCGTGCCCGCTACTGCACCGCTGACCCTCGACGAGGTGTTGCGTGCCTCGGCCCGCGCCGCGCCGCAGATCGTCGAGGCGCTGGCGAAGGTTCGCGCGGCGCAGGGGCGGGCCGTCACCGCCGACGGTGCGTTCGATACCGTGTTCGATGCCGAGGGCCGCTCGCGCGCGCTGGGCTATTATGACGGGACCTATGTCACCGGGCAGGCGACCCGTCCGCTGACCGGCAATGGCGGCTATGTCTATGGCAAGTACCGCGTCAGCCGTGGCGACTTTCCCGTGTACGAGGACGAGCAATACACCAACCGGCTGGGCGAGGCGAAGGTCGGCGCGCTCTATGCGCTGTTGCGCGACCGGTTGATCGATGAACGCCGAACCAGGCGTACGCTGGCGTCGGGGGACATCGACATCGCGCAGTTCGAGCGCGGTGCCGTGGCGATCGGCGTGCAGCGGCGTGCGATCGACGCCTATCAGAACTGGGTCGCGGCCGGATTGCGCCTGCGCGCCTATCGCGACCTGCTCGCCCTGTCGGAGAGCCGGCGCGGCGGCCTTGCGCGGCAGGTTCAGCTGGGCGCCCGGCCAGAAATCCTGCTCGCGGAGAACGACCAGAATCTCGTCCGCCGCCGCGCGCTGGTGGTCCGCGCGGAGGGCGATTTCGCGGCGGCGGCCAATGCCCTGTCGCTGTATTTCCGGGATGGTACGGGGGAACCGGTGCTGGTCGGTCCGGAGCGTCTGCCGAACGATCTCGGCGCGCTGACCGGCGTCGCCGCTGTCGCCCGTGCTGATTTCGCACAGCGCCGCCCCGATCTGCAGATGCTGCTGACCCGGATCGATCAGGCGACGGCGCGGCTGGCGCTGGCGGAGAACGACCTGCGCCCCCGGCTCGACCTGCGCGGCGAGGTCGGCAAGGATGTCGGCCCGGTAGGGCTGGGCGGATCGTCGCGGACCCCGCTGGAAACGGCGGTCGGCTTCCGCTTCTCGATGCCGTTGCAGAATCGTGCGGCCAAGGGGCGCATCGCCGAAGCGCAGGCCGAACTGGACGCCTTGTCGGCGCGCAGCCGGTTCCTGCGCGACCAGATCACGGTCGAGGTGGAGGGCATCGCGATCGGCGTCGGCGCGGCCGAGCAACTGGCGGTGATCGCTGAACAGGAGCGCCAGCTCGCCGAGCGACTGGCCGCAGCCGAGCGGCGACGGTTCGAACTGGGGTCGAGCGATTTCTTCCTCGTCAACCAGCGCGAGGAAACGGCGAACGATGCGCGCGTACGCCTGATCGAGGCGCAGGCGCGGATCGCCGCCGCCCGCGCCGAACTGGCCGCCGCTACCGCCGATCGTGGGGCACTGGGTCTCGTTCCCTGACGCACGAAGGATGCAAGGCAGAATGTTGACCGTTCGCGCCGACGGCCGGGCGGGACGGATAGTCACGGTCCGGCACGTGTGCGAACCGGGACCGCCACGGCCGGTAAGGCAACCGTTGTGCGGCGGGCACCGTCGATCCTGAAGCTGCGTCGCTCGTCGGGTACGATGCTTCGGCATCCCGTCCCGACGGGGCTTCCCCGAATCCGCGCGATCACCGTGTCGATGAGCCATCCCGATCGTATCTTGGCGGGGCTGTACTATCGCACCCGCCGCGAGCGCGACGGTTCAATTCGTTCGCATCGAGGCGTAGCCTGAAGGATCGGTCGGGGCAGTGTTCTCCGGGGATCGTTCTGGACGATCCCCGCGCATGTTCATGCTGTGAGAAATGGTGCCCAGAAGAGGACTCGAACCTCCACGACCTTGCGATCGCCAGCACCTGAAGCTGGTGCGTCTACCAATTCCGCCATCTGGGCACGGGGTAGGAGGGCGCCTCTACGGGGGCGTCGGGGGGGTGTCAACAACTTGTTTCGCGATTTTACGTTGTCCTTGCCGTTTGGATGCGGGAACGGCATGGGGCATGGCATACAGGCCAAGCAAAGGCGGGCACGATGAAGAACCAGTTGGTGACGCTGTTCGGCGGTGGCGGTTTCGTCGGCCGCTATGTCGTACAGGAATTGTTGAAGGCGGGCGCCCGCGTCCGCATCGCACAGCGCGATCCGCGCCAGGCGCTGTACCTGCGGACGCAGGGCGGCCTTGGCCAGACACAGTTCGTCGCGGCCGATCTGTCGCGCCCCGACACGCTGGCGCGGGCGGTTGCGGGTTCGGATGCGGTCGTGAACCTCGTCGGCATTCTCGACGGCGATTTCGACAAGGTCCATGTTACCGGTGCGCGCAACGTCGCAGAGGCGGCGGCAGCGGCCGGTGCAAAGGCGTTCGTCCAGATTTCGGCGATCGGGGCCGATCCGGCGTCGCCATCGGCCTATGGCCGGTCGAAGGCGGCGGGCGAGGAAGCTGTGCGCGGCGCCTTTCCGAATGCCACGATCCTGCGCCCGTCGATCGTGTTCGGGCGCGAGGACGGATTCGTCAATCGCTTCGCCGGCATGATCGCGGGCGCGCCGGCACTGATCGGGCGGCCGATCGTGCCGGTGATGGCAGCAGCGACCCGGTTCCAGCCGATCTATGTCGTCGATCTGGCGCAGGTAGTGGCAAAGGCGCTGGCCGATCCCGACCGGTTCGGGGGCCGGACTTATGCGATCGGCGGCCCGGACGTGATCTCGATGGGGGAACTCAACCACTGGATCGCGCGCGCGATCGGTCGTGACGTGCGCTTCGTAAAGGTTGCCAACGAACTGGGTGGCATGATTGCGGCGTTGCCGTTCACGCCGATCAGCAAGGATCAGTGGGCGATGCTGTCGCGCGACAATGTCGTCACCGGCGACGTGGCCGGGATCGATGCATTCGATATCCGCCCGGTCCCACTGTCGACGGTCGCGCCCGAATGGCTCGTCGCATATCGCAAGAACGGCCGCTTCAACAAAGTCGCCCGGATATGAGCAATGCGCAATCGTGGCTCGAAGCCGCGATCCTTGGGGTGATTCAGGGGTTGACCGAATTTCTGCCGGTCTCCTCCAGCGCGCATCTGCGCATTGCCGGCGCGTTCCTGCCGTCGGGCACCGATCCGGGCGCCGCCTTCACCGCGATCATTCAGATCGGGACCGAAGCGGCGGTGCTGCTGTATTTCCGCAAGGACATCTGGCGGATCGCGACGGCGTGGCTCGGCCAATTCTTCGGGAAGCGGACCGCGCACGACGCCGACAATGCCCGGATCGGCTGGCTGGTCATCATCGGCACGCTGCCGATCGTGGTGCTGGGGCTGTTGTTCAAGGACGCGATCGAGACGTCGTTGCGCAACCTGTGGTTCACCGCGTTCAGCCTGATCGGCTTCGGTATTCTGCTGGGCATCGCCGACCGGGTAGGGCGGCGACGCTGGGGCATCGACCGGCTGGGTTGGGGTAGCGGCACCGCGTTCGGTTTGGCGCAGGCGATGGCGCTGCTGCCGGGCGTTTCGCGCTCGGGCGGCACGATCACCGCCGGGCTGTTCATGGGTTTTACCCGCGAAGCGGCGGCGCGCTATTCGTTCCTGCTCGCGATTCCAGCGGTGCTGGCATCGGGTCTGTACCAGTTGCTCAAGACATGGGGTCAGTTCGGTCCCTATGGCCCGGGACCGACCCTGCTGGCGACGGGTATCTCGTTCGTCGTGGGATATGCATCGATCGTCGGATTCCTGAAGCTCGTATCGACACGCGGGTATATGGTGTTCGTGGTCTATCGGGTGCTGCTGGGTAGCGCGTTGATTATTCTGCTTTCCCAAGGGCGGCTCTTGCCACTTGGATAGGGCCGATACGGCCACGAATCGCCTAGTTAAGAATTGTTTGCATTAGTAATCATGGCTACCGTAGGTTATTAGGTCAACATTGGTTACCTATCGATCGTTTATTGCGTGACTTGGCCGGTCGAATATGCTTTCCAATGCGTCGGAGGGCATCATGGCCGATCAAGCAATGCTGAAGTTCGTTTCGCGTCCCCAAGCCTATCCGGCGAAGCGGGAAGCCGAATTGCGTGCGGAGGACTTCCGCGAGATCGCGGAGCGTTACGCTCCGCCCACTGCCGAGGATCAGGCAGGGCGCTGCTCGCAATGCGGCGTCCCCTATTGTTCGGTCCATTGCCCGCTGCACAATCATATTCCCGACTGGCTGCGCCTGACCGCCGAGGGGCGGTTGCAGGAAGCGTATCAGCTGTCCAACAGCACCTCGACCATGCCCGAGATTTGCGGTCGCATCTGTCCGCAGGACCGGCTGTGCGAGGGCAATTGCGTCATCGAGTTTTCGGGCCACGGCGCGGTCACGATCGGGTCGGTCGAAAAGTTCATCACCGATACCGCATGGGAAAATGGCTGGGTCGAACCGGTCGCGGTCGGTCCGGCGCGGGGCCAGTCGGTCGGCATCATCGGCGCGGGTCCGGCGGGGCTGGCGGCGGCGGAATGGATGCGCAATCTCGGCTACGAGGTCCATGTCTACGACCGGTACGACCGCGCGGGCGGGTTGCTGACCTATGGCATTCCCGGCTTCAAGCTGGAAAAGCCGGTGGTGATGCGCCGGGTCGAACGGTTGAAGGAAGGCGGCATCGTCTTCCACGAAAAGTTCGAGGTCGGTCGCGACGCCACGCTCGACGATCTGCGCCAGCGGCACGATGCTGTGCTGATCGCGACCGGCGTGTACAAGCCCCGTGCGATCAAGGCACCGGGTGTCGGCAGCGGCGGGGTGGTCGATGCGCTCGATTATCTGACCACGTCGAACAAGATCGGTTTCGGCGACAGCGTGGCCGCCTATGACGACGGTTCGCTCAATGCGGCGGGCAAGAATGTCGTCGTCGTCGGCGGCGGCGATACTGCGATGGACTGCGTTCGCACCGCGATCCGTCAGGGCGCGAAGTCGGTGAAGTGCCTCTATCGCCGCGACCGCACCAACATGCCGGGATCGCAGCGCGAAGTCGCCAATGCCGAGGAAGAGGGCGTCGAGTTCGTCTGGCTTTCCGCCCCCGCTGCGTTCGACGAGCGCGACGGTCAGGTGGTGCAGGTGCGCGCTACCGGGATGCGCCTCGGCGCGCCCGACGCTTCGGGCCGGCGTGCGCCGGAAACCGATCCGGGCAACGAATTCGTGCTCGACGCCGATCTGGTGGTGAAGGCGCTGGGTTTCGATGCCGAGGATCTGCCGACGTTGTTCGACGCCCCCGAACTGGGCGTGACGCGCTGGGGCACGGTCCGCGTCGACGGCAAGTCGATGATGACGTCGCTCGACGGCGTGTTCGCGGCGGGGGACATCGTACGCGGTGCGAGCCTCGTGGTGTGGGCGATCCGCGACGGGCGCGACGTGACCGAGCGGATGCACGGTTATCTGAAGGCGAAGGCCAAAGCGGGAAGGCAAGCGGCGTGAGGCTGAAGCCGAACGAGGTGCAGGCGATCAAGGCGGCGGCGCGCGAAGCGTTCGGCGAGGATGTCGTCGTGCGCCTGTTCGGCAGCCGGGTGCGCGACGACCTGCGCGGTGGGGATATCGACCTGCTGGTCGAGGTCGATGCGGGTCTTGCGACCGAGGCACTGGCCGACCGGTTCCGGGACCGTCTGTTCGAACGGATCGATGAGCAGAAGGTGGATGTCGTCTTTGCCCCGCGATCGAGCGAATGGTCCGCTTTCGCCCGCATGGTCGCACCGCAAGCGGTGGCGCTGCCGTGAGCGATGCCGACGACGTCCTGCACGCAACGCTGTTGCGGTGCCGCCGGCTGTCGGTCGGCATCGACGAGTTGCGCCCGATATTGTCGGCACATCTTCCCACGCAAATCTCGGTGCTGGAGGCGCTGCCGCTGATCGAGCGGATCGCTTCGATCGCGTTGCTGAAACGGGTCGAACAGTTGCAGGATATGATCGCGCGGCTGGTCCGCCTGGTCGCCGTCTGGGAGTTGCTCGACACCGCCATGATGACGCGGCGCGACATGGCGAACTGGATGGAAAAGACCCGGTTCGTCGAGGATGCCGATCAGTGGGTCGACCTGACCCTGCTGCGCAATCGTCTGGTGCATGAATATCCGATCGACGAGGCGGAGCAGGTTCGCCGGGTCAATCAATGCTGGGATGCCGCGACGCAATTGCAGTCGATCGTCACAGCGATCGTAACCTATCTTTCCACGAAAGGGTTTTCGGCATGACCGATATGACCTCCGAACGCCTCCGCCTCGCCACCGAAGGCATGTACCGCCCCGAATATGAGGGCGACGCCTGCGGCGTCGGCATGGTCGCCGCGACCGATGGCAAGCCGTCGCGCCGGGTCGTCCAGTCGGCGATCGATGCGCTGCGGGCCGTGTGGCACCGTGGCGCAGTCGATGCCGATGGCAAGACGGGCGACGGCGCGGGTATCCATGTCGACCTGCCGCACCGCTTCTTCGACGACGCGATCGCCGCGTCGGGGCACAAGCCGATGCATGCCCGGCTCGCGGTCGGCATGGTGTTCATGCCGCGCACCGATCTGGGTGCGCAGGAAACCTGCCGCACCCTGGTCGAATCGGAGATCATCGAGGCGGGCTGGTCGATCTATGGCTGGCGGCAGGTGCCGGTCGACGTGTCGGTCATCGGCATGAAGGCGCAGGCGACCCGCCCCGAGATCGAACAGATCATGATCGCCGGCCCCGCGCCGGAGGACATGGACGAGGCCGAGTTCGAAAAGAACCTGTATCTGGTCCGCAGGCGGATCGAGAAGCGGATCATCGCTGCGCAGATCACCGGTTTCTACTTCTGTTCGCTGTCGTGCCGCTCGATCATCTACAAGGGGCTGTTCCTTGCCGAATCGCTGTCGGATTTCTATCCCGACCTGACCGACGAGCGCTTCGAATCGCGCGTCGCGATCTTTCACCAGCGGTACTCGACAAACACCTTCCCGCAATGGTGGCTGGCGCAGCCGTTCCGCTGCCTTGCGCACAATGGCGAGGTCAACACGATCCGCGGCAACAAGAACTGGATGCTCAGCCACGAGATCAAGATGGCAAGCATCGCGTTCGGCGAGCGGTCGGAGGATATCAAGCCGGTGATCCCGGCCGGCGCGTCGGACACGGCGGCGCTGGACGCGGTGTTCGAAACGATCTGCCGGTCGGGTCGCGACGCGCCGACTGCCAAGCTGATGCTGGTGCCCGAGGCGTGGCAGGGCGCGGCGGACATGCCCGAAGCGCATACCGCGATGTATGATTACCTCGCGAGCGTGATGGAGCCGTGGGACGGCCCGGCCGCGCTGGCGATGACCGATGGCCGCTGGGCGGTCGCGGGGCTCGACCGCAACGCATTGCGGCCGCTGCGCTATACGCTGACCGGTGACGGGCTGCTGATCGTGGGGTCGGAAGCGGGCATGGTCCCGGTTGCCGAAGCGACGGTGGTTGAGAAGGGGCGGCTGGGGCCGGGCGAGATGCTCGCCGTCGATCTGAGCGAGGGCAGGCTCTACAAGGACCGCGCGATCAAGGACAAGATTGCGGGCGAGGCGGATTATGCCGCGATGACCGGCAAGTTCCTGACGATCGACGATTTGCCCGCCGCCACCGCCGAACCGTTGCGCTACGACCGGGCCGAACTGGCGCGGCGGCAGGTGTGCGCGGGACAGACGCTGGAGGATATGGAACTGATCCTGTCGCCGATGGTCGAAGGGGCCAAGGAAGCGATCGGGTCGATGGGCGACGATACGCCGCTGGCGGTCATTTCCGACAAGCCGCGCCTGATCAGCCATTTCTTCCGCCAGAATTTCTCGCAGGTGACCAACCCGCCGATCGATCCGCTGCGCGAGCGGTACGTCATGTCGCTCAAGACGCGGTTCGGCAATCTCGCGAACATCCTCGACGCCGCCGACCGCGGAAATGCGGTGCTGGTACTCAACAGCCCGGTGCTGACCAACACCGACTGGCTGCGGCTGAAAGCGCATTTCGGCATCCAGGCGGCGGAGATCGACTGCACCTTCCCGGCGGGTGAGGGGCCGGAGGCGCTGCGTGCCGCCATCGCTCGCATCCGGGCGCAGGCCGAACAGGCGGTGCGCGAAGGGCGCAGCGAGCTGTTCCTGACCGACGAGCATCTCGACGCGACCAAGGTGCCGATCGCCGGCGTGCTGGCGGCGGCAGCGGTGCATACGCATCTGGTCCGCAAGGGGCTGCGCTCCTACGCATCGATCAACGTGCGGTCGTCGGAATGCCTCGACACGCATTATTATGCGGTGCTGATCGGGGTCGGCGCGACGACGGTGAACGCCTATCTGGCCGAAGCCGCCATCGCCGATCGTCATGCGCGCGGGCTGTTCGGGGAGATCAGCATGGACGAGGCGCTGAAGCGCCATCGCACCGCGATCGACGAAGGGCTGCTCAAGATCCTGTCGAAGATGGGGATCGCGGTGATCTCCAGCTATCGCGGCGGCTATAACTTCGAGGCGGTGGGCCTCAGCCGCGCGCTGGTCAACGACTTCTTCCCCGGCATGCCGGCCAAGATTTCGGGCGAGGGCTATCATTCGCTCCACGTCAACGCGACCGAACGGCACGAGGCGGCGTTCGATACGGCCGTCGCGACGCTGCCAATCGGCGGCTTCTATCGCCAGCGCGGCGGTGGCGAGGCGCATGCCTATTCGGCGCAGCTGATGCACCTGTTGCAGACGGCGGTCGCGACCGACAGCTATTCGACCTATATGCAGTTCTCGCGCGGGGTGCGCGACCTGCCGCCGGTCTATCTGCGCGACGTGCTGGAGTTCAACTTCCCCGAAACCGGCGTGGCGATCGATCAGGTCGAGGCGATCACCGAGATCCGCAAGCGGTTCGTGACGCCGGGCATGTCGCTGGGCGCGCTGAGCCCGGAAGCGCATGAGACGCTGGCGATCGCAATGAACCGGATCGGCGCAAAGGCGGTGTCGGGCGAGGGTGGCGAGGATTCGATCCGCTATCAGCCGTACGAGAATGGCGACAACGGCAATTCGGTCATCAAGCAGGTGGCGAGCGGAAGGTTCGGCGTCACCGCCGAATATCTCAACGCCTGCGACGAGATCGAGATCAAGGTCGCGCAGGGTGCCAAACCCGGCGAGGGCGGGCAGCTGCCCGGTTTCAAGGTGACCGAGTTCATCGCCAAGCTGCGCCATGCGACGCCGGGGGTGACGCTCATTTCGCCGCCACCGCATCACGACATCTATTCGATCGAGGATCTGGCGCAGCTCATCTACGACCTCAAGCAGATCAACCCGAAGGCGCGGGTCTGCGTCAAGCTCGTGTCGTCCGCCGGAATCGGCACGGTGGCGGCGGGCGTGGCGAAGGCGCATGCCGACGTCATCCTCGTGTCGGGCCATGTCGGCGGGACCGGCGCGTCACCGCAGACCAGCATCAAATATGCCGGCACGCCATGGGAAATGGGGCTGTCGGAGGTCAACCAGACGCTGACGCTGAACGGCCTGCGCGGACGCGTGGTGCTGCGCACCGACGGCGGCCTCAAGACCGGACGCGACATCGTCGCCGCCGCGATTTTGGGTGCGGAAGAGTTCGGGATCGGCACGCTGTCGCTGGTGGCGATGGGCTGCATCATGGTGCGTCAGTGCCATAGCAACACCTGCCCGGTCGGCGTGTGCGTGCAGGACGAGCGGCTGCGCGCCAAGTTCACGGGGACCCCGGAAAAGGTCATCAACCTGATGACCTTCATCGCCGAGGAAGTGCGCGAGATCCTGTCGCGCCTGGGCGTGCGCAGCCTGAACGACGTGGTCGGGCGGACCGAGTTCCTGCGGCAGGTCAGCCGCGGGGCCGAGCATCTCGACGATCTCGACCTCAACCCGATCCTCGCGAAGGTCGATGCCGACGAGAGCGAGCGGCGGTTCAGCCTGTCGACCTTCCGCAACGAAGTGCCCGACAGCCTCGACGCGCAGATGATCAAGGATGCGGCGGCGGTATTCTCGCGCGGTGAGAAGATGCAGCTGACCTATTCGGTGCGCAACACCCACCGCGCGGTCGGCACCCGGCTGTCGTCCGAGATCACCCGCACGTTCGGCATGTCGAAGCTGGCCGATGGTCATGTGACGGTTCGCCTGCGCGGGTCGGCGGGGCAGAGCCTCGGCGCGTTCCTGTGCAAGGGCATCAAGCTGGAGGTGTTCGGCGACGCCAACGACTATGTCGGCAAGGGGCTGTCGGGTGGCACGATCGTCGTGCGGCCGATGGTGTCGTCGCCGCTGCGCAGCCACGAGAATACGATCGTCGGCAATACCGTGCTGTACGGTGCGACCAGCGGCAAGCTGTTCGCGGCGGGGCAGGCGGGCGAGCGCTTCGCGGTCCGCAATTCGGGCGCGACCGTGGTCGTCGAGGGCTGTGGCGCCAATGGCTGCGAA
This sequence comes from Sphingomonas sp. Leaf62, assembly GCF_001421915.1. Lineage (NCBI taxonomy): Bacteria > Pseudomonadati > Pseudomonadota > Alphaproteobacteria > Sphingomonadales > Sphingomonadaceae > Sphingomonas > Sphingomonas sp. Leaf62. The sequence continues at coordinate 312,960 of NZ_LMLN01000002.1, forward strand.
TATATGACCGGCGGCGTCGCGGTCGTGCTGGGGCGGACCGGCACGAACTTCGGGGCGGGCATGACCGGCGGCATGGCATTCATCTACGACCATGACGCCAGCTTCGAACGCAACCACAACCCGGAGAACATCGCACTCCACCGGCTGGGATCGACGCATTGGGAAGGCGTGCTGAAGGATCTGGTCGCCCAGCATCATGCCGCCACCGACAGCAAATGGTCGGGCGCGATCCTTGAGGATTGGGACCGGTGCAAGGGTCGGTTCTGGCAGGTGGTGCCGAAGGAAATGCTGACGCGGCTGCCACACCAGTTGCTCGACGATGCGGCGGGTGACCCGGGACAGGCGGTCGCCGCCGCTTGAACCCGCGCGTCGCGACGGTCGGTCGATCGTCGCGGCGTTGCGCTATCGTCCGGTAGCGTTCGCCGTCATGACGGATGCCGGCCGGTCGTGGAAACGGCCGGTCCGTCGGTCCCGCGTCGTACGGCGATCCAGCCGAACGCGGCATAGACCATCATTGCCCACCAGCCGCCATCGGTGACGAACAGATAGGCGATGCCGATCGCCGCCAGCGCCATGGCGGTCAGCAGCGCGAGCCCGGTCGGCAGCGCGGCCGCCAGCAGCACCGCGCCCGCGACCGTCGCCACCACCGCCTGAACGCCGAGCCACGCATAGGAACCGGACACGCCCAGCGATCCGATCGCCGGCAGCTTGACCGTCGCGAAGCCGCGCATCGCATTGGGAAAGGCGTCGGCGGCGAGATGTAGGCCGATGCCGATCGCGAGTCCGGCCATCACCGGTCGCCAGCGGCGCGCGATCAGCGCCAGTGCGAGGGGCAGCAGCGAATGGGTCAGGCCGCTGCGATGGCCGATCGGCAGCCACAGGTCGAGATCGGGCAGGGTGGTGCCCGCGATCCCGGCACAGATCGCTGCCGCAGCGTGGACCATCGACCGGCGCGAGGCGCGTGCCAGCAGGATCGCGCCCGCCAGCCAGACCAGAGCAATCAGCAATCCCACACGAATCCCCTTCCGCGCCGTCGCCGTGCCGCCTAACACGACGGCATGTGGCAGCTTCTGCAATTCCCGTTATGTCCCTTTTCACGCAAGGTCCGTCTGCTGCTGGCGGAGAAGAGCATCGGCTATCAGCCGGTGCGCGAATCGCCATGGACGCGGCGGGACGAGTTCCTGCACCTGAACCCCGCCGGACAGACGCCGGTGATGATCGACGAACAGGCCGGTATCCGCCTGATCGATTCGATGGCGATCTGCGAATATATCGAGGAGACGGGCGACAAGCCGGCGATGCTGAACGGCAGCGCCGCCGACCGCGCCGAACAGCGGCGGCTGGTGACGTGGTTCGACACCCAATTCTATCGCGAGATCACCGGACCGTTGCTGATGGAGCGGATGGAGAAGCGCATCGTCCACCGTCAGACGCCAGACACGCGCGTGCTGCGCGAGGCGATGAAGGCGGCGGTCGAGCATCTCGATTATATCGACTATCTGCTCGACCATCGGCAGTGGATCGGTGGGGCGACGATGAGTCTGGCCGATCTGGCGGCGGCGGCGCAGATTTCGATCGCGGACTATCTGGGCGGGATCGACTTCAAGACGCACGACCTGGCGAAGCGATGGTATGTCGGCATGAAGAGCCGGCCGAGTTTCCGGCCGCTGCTCGCCGAGCGGATGGAAGGCGTGCCGCCACCGGCGGATTATGAGAAGCTGGACGTTTAAGGGAAACTGGTGCGTGCGGCAGGGGAGGCCGAAATGATCGACATGCCGCAAACACCGCCGTCGGCCTATGAACAGGTCATGGTACAGAAGCTGGTGCGATGCGGCCTGCGGGCGGACGGCTTCACCGTGCGGTACGAAGCCGAATTGCAGAGCGTCGAGGTCGTGATCGGAGAAGGTGCCGGCGCAACCGAAAAGCATGTCGAGTGTATCCGGCAGGTGGCGGGATCGGAGATCGTCACCATCCGCGATCCGGCGGTGCAACGGGCTTATGAAGAACGGATTGGGGAGGTCATGCGTCCGGTAATGCTGGCCAGTGCCAAGACCGAACTGGAACGGCGCGGCGTCCTGAACGACTTTCCGCGGCGGTCCGCCTATCCGACCGACAAGGCGTTCGCCGAAGCATTGGAACGCCAGTGCGGTCTGGTACCCGGAGCGATGTTCGTGGAAACCGCTGGCGGATTGATCCTGCGACCCGACGCGATGGGTGGCGGGTCTTTCGACAAGCTGACGTGCGTCATGGCCGCGGCGCAATATGCCCAGGCTCAGGGGGATCGCTTCACGTTCGGCATCATCGGCAACGAACAGTTTGCTCCAGATCCGGAGAAGGCCGTTCCGACGAGGCCGACGCGATAGGCGGCGGGAACGAGCGCGAGATCCGGTGGCGGCGGCGCAGATTTCCGATCGCCGATTACCCGCAAGGATCGATTTCCGGACGCAGGACCGTTCGACGCGCTGGCAGGTGGTAAGAAGTGCTGCCCGAGCTTCGGGCCGTTGCCGGTGGAGCGTTTGAAGAGTGTGCCGCGACCGGCAATGTATGGCAACCGGACGTTTTTGGACGTCTTGGAGCGGCCCGTCGACGTTGCGTTCGGGGCGGCGTGTTCTCGACGGACGCTTCTCGACAGGCTCGAAGCTGCTCGAACCGAACGGGTGGTAGCGGGAACGGGTTGTGTGATTACAGTGACTTGGTAATTTGCGCCGGCCAAAGGTCACAAAGGTCACACTCGTGCGCGTTTTGCGATCGGGGTGACCTTGCCCGGTGGCGGGACGGCGGAATCTACGGTTAAAAAGAGCGTCGGCGATCCTGCCACCCGTTGCCGCTTGTAGGAAAGCGCTACCGGCCGAGCGCCTTTTGCCGGCGTCGCTGGACCGAGGAGCCCAGCCCGATCGCCTCGCGATATTTCGCCACCGTCCGCCGGGCGATGTCGAAGCCCTTGGCGTTCAACAATTCGACCAGCGTGTCATCGGACAGGATCTTTTTCGGGTCTTCGGCCGCGATCAGGCTGCGGATCGCTTCCTTGACCGCGAGCGCCGATACCGCCTCGCCGCCATCGGCCGACTGGATGGCGGAAGTGAAGAAATACTTCATCTCGAACAGCCCGCGCGGGCAGGACAGATATTTGTTCGAGGTCACGCGGCTGACCGTCGATTCGTGCATCTCGATCGCTTCGGCGATCTTCGCCAGCGTCAGCGGGCGGAGATGGGCGACGCCCTGACGAAAGAACGCCTCCTGCTGCTTCACGATCTCGGTCGCGACCTTCAGGATGGTGCGCTGCCGCTGGTCGAGCGCCTTCACCAGCCAGTTGGCGCTGGCGAGGCAATCGGACAGCCATGCCTTGGACGATTTGGTGCCGTTCGCGCTGAGTTCGGCGAAATAGCCGCGATTGACCAGCACGCGCGGCAGGGTGGCGCCGTTGATCTCGACCGCCCAGCCATCGCCGCGCGGCGCCACGAACAGGTCGGGGACCACCGACTGGGCACGTTCGCCGCCGAAGCGACAGCCGGGTTTGGGGTCATAGCCGCGCAACTCGCGGATCATGTCGGTCAGGTCTTCGTCGTCGACCTCGCAGATCCGGCGCAGCTGCGGCAGCGCGCCGCGCGCGAGCAGGTCGAGATGGTCGAGCAGCCGCATCATGCACGGATCGTAGCGATCGACCTCGCGCGCCTGAATCGCGAGACATTCGGCAAGGCTGCGCGCGCCGACGCCGCTGGGGTCGAAAGTCTGGACGATGCCCAGCACCGCTTCGACGCGGGCGAGCGGCACGCCGAGCCGGTTGGCGATGTCGAGCAGCGAACCCGACAGATAGCCGCAATCGTCGATCTGATCGATGATCGCGCTGGCGATGAACAGGTCGGCCCCGGCGACGCTGGCCCCGGCCTGTTGCAGCAGATGGTCGATCAGCGAGATGTCGGCGCTGGCCAGCGCGTCGAGATCGGGGGCGTCCTCGAACCCGCCGGCACCGGTCGCGGCGAGGCCGAGGCCGCCGTCGAGCGAGCCGACCCCGTCGGAGGCACTGTCATGATGGAAGGTTTCGCTGAGATCGAGGTCGAGCGATTCGCCGCTCGCCGCGCCCAGCCCGAGCAGTTCGTCGGACCCGGCGGGTTCGCCGGCCGCGACCGGATCGGGTGCTTCGGCCGCCGGGCCGTCATCGTCGCTGCCGCCCGATTCGAGCAGCGGGTTCTTTTCGATTTCCTCGGCAAGGAACCCTTCGATTTCGAGATTCGACAGCGCGAGCAGGCGGATCGCCTGCTGCAACTGGGGCGTCATCACCAGCGATTGCGACTGGCGCAGGTCGAGGCGAGGCGCGAGGCTCATCGCGGTTAGAGTTCGAACCCTTCGCCGAGATACAGGCGGCGGACATTGGCGTCGGCGACCAGTTCGGACGGCGAGCCGGCGAACAGCACCCGCCCGTCATAGATGATATAGGCGCGGTCGACGATTTCGAGCGTCTCGCGGACATTGTGGTCGGTGATGAGCACGCCGATGCCGCGCGATTTGAGCTGGATCACCAGATCGCGAATGTCGGCGATCGAAATCGGATCGATGCCGGCAAAGGGTTCGTCGAGCAGGATGATCGTCGGATTGGCCGCCAGCGCGCGCGCGATTTCGGCGCGTCGCCGCTCGCCGCCCGACAAGGCCATGGCGGATGCCGTGCGCAGCCGGGTGAGGCCGAATTCGTCGAGCAGCTGTTCGAGTCGCGCCGCGCGCGTCACCTTGTCCGGTTCGGCCAGTTCGAGCACGGCGAGGATGTTCTTTTCGACCGACAGCCCGCGGAAGATCGACGTTTCCTGCGGCAGATAGCCAAGGCCGAGGATCGCGCGGCGGTACATGGGCAGCGCCGTGATATCCTCGCCATCCAGCAGGATGCGGCCGGCATCGGGCTTTACGAGACCCATCGCCGAATAGAAGCTGGTCGTCTTGCCCGCGCCATTGGGGCCGAGCAGGCCGACGACCTCGCCACGCCCGACCGACATCGACACGTCGGACAAAACGACGCGCTTGTCATAGGATTTGGCGATTGACACGACCGACAGCCCCCGGTCGGAGGGGCGTTCGTGCACGGGGACAGCGTCGGCGCTGCGGGACAACAGGGTGGTGTCGGTCATCGGCAGCGTCCTGATCGCATAGCAATGGTTACCGTACCGTTAGAGATTGACCGGACCCAAGTTGAACCACCGTCATCGCCCTGCGGGCGACCGCTTCGCGGCGGGGTGCTTTCGACGGGACGCTGCGTTGCTCGTCGGTCACGATGCTTTGGCATCGCTCCCTCCTCGCGCCTTGCCTCACGCCGAAATCCCCTCCGTGCCGATGCTCCAACTTGGGTCCGGTCAATCTCCAGGGCGGAACGATTGGCAGGAATATTGCATGAAAGCGGCGGTGGCGGAAGGTCCGATCGCCGGCCCGCGCAGGTTATGCGATGAATGCAGGCTTAATCGTCGCCGGCGGGGCGGACGCGCCCGCCCCCTAGTTCCGCTTGGGAACCGAGAACCGCCCGGTGACACGACCGCCGCTCTGCTGGACCGATCCGCCCGGCGCGGCGGTGGTGCCGACGCCAGACCCGTCGATCGTCGCGCGGCCGGTGTCGAGGTCGATCGACAGCCGCCCGCCGGTCAGGGTGTTGGCCCCCTGCGTCAGCTGCACGCCGCCGATCATCGTGACGACGCGGCGATTGACGTCATAGACGGCAAAGCGCGACTTCGCGGTCTGATCGGGGCGGGTGACGGTGACGTTGCCGGTCGCGTCCATGCGCGATGCCTGGGGCGAGGCGCCTTCGGTGACCTGCCCGACATAGTCGACGACGACCCGGTCGGCGGTGAGCGTCATGGTCGACTGGCGAATGGTCACGCCGCCGGTCAGGACGGCGCGGTTGGCGCGATCCTGCAATTCGATGGCGTTCGCCGAAAAATCGATCGGCGCGTTCGAGTTGTGCCGCGTCTGCGCCTGGGCCGACCCGAGGATGGCGAGGAGGCCGAAGGTGGCGGCGAGGCCCGGGAGCGCGTGGCGAATCATCGCGGCTATTTCGTGCGTGCCGGGTCGATACGCAAGCGGGCATTGCCGGTCAGCCGCACGGTGCGCGCCTCGAGATCGGCGTCGAGCCGGTCGCCGCTGAACGTTCCCATCGATGTAGTGCCGGTGACCGCGCTGCCGCTTTGCAGGCGGCGGGTCTTGAGATCGACGGTCGCGTCGTTGGTGTCGAGCGCATAGCCGTCGGCCGCGCGGAAGCGGATCGGGCCGTTCACCGCGACCTGTTCGGTCTGCATGTCATAGCGTCCCCGCGGTGCCGTCAGCCGCGCGGGACCATCGGGCAGGCGGATGGCGGCGGCCAGTTGCTGCAGCTGCACCACCGGTTCGGCCGAGCTTTTCTGCACCGCCGATCCGGCATCGATGACGAAGGGCTGACCCTTGGCATCCTGTCCGCGATATTCGGCGGCGCGCAGGCGCATCCGTTCCTGCGCGACGGCGACCTTGTTCTTGTCGAGGACGAAGCTGGTATCGCCGCGCATGAACAGCGGGGCCATCACCAGAAACGCGGCCAGCACGCCGATGCCGATCGGCAGCACGACCATCAGGAATCCGATCAGCCGGTCATGCGCACTGCCCGGCGCTGCACGGCGTTGCCGGCGCGAGCGTTCCTGGCGGGCGATTTCCGACATCCTCTGCCCTTACATGTGCGCGAAGATATCGGTCTCGGGCCAGCCGGCGAGATCGAGGGCGGCACGGTGCGGCAGGAAATCGAAACAAGCCTGCGCCAGACCGGTGCGCCCTTCGCGGGCCAGCCGCTTCGTCAGTTCCTCGCGCAGCGCGTGGAGGAAGCGGACGTCGGAGGCGGCATAATCGCGCTGCGCATCGGACAGCACCGGCCCCCCCCAATCGGACGATTGCTGCTGCTTGGACAAATCCTGCCCCAGCAGTTCGCGGACCAGTTCCTTCAGGCCGTGGCGATCGGTGTAGGTGCGGACCAGCCGCGACGCGATCTTGGTGCAGAATACCGGGCCGGCGGTGACGCCCAGATAATGCTGGATCGCGGCAAGGTCGAACCGGCCGAAATGATAGAGCTTCACGCGGGCCGGATCGGCCAGCACCGCCTTCAGGTTCGGCGCGGCATAATCGCTGCCGGGATTGAAGCGGACCAGATGCTGGTTCTCGCCGCCATCGGACAGCTGCACGACGCACAGCCGGTCGCGCGGGGTGATCAGGCCCATCGTCTCGGTATCGACGGCGATGTCGGCGCCGGGGGCGAACACGTCGGCCGGCAGGTCTTCTTCGTGGAAATAAACGCTCATCGGTTGCGCCTAGCGGTTCGCGCGCTGTTTGAAAACTCGCTGGCGCGAGTTTTGCGGGAGCGGGCCGGTGCCGCCTTAATGGGAAACGTCGCGCTCAATGGCTTCCCGGGCCTTGCGCTTCTTCGTCTTCGATCGGCGCGAGACGATGTTCAGCGTCTCGACCCCGGCGGAGAATGCCATCGCGGCATAGATATACCCCTTGGGCACATGCACGCCGAAGCCGTCGGCGATCAACACCGCGCCGATCATCAGCAGAAAGCCGAGGGCAAGCATGACGACGGTCGGGTTGGCGTTGATGAAGCGCGCCAGCGGATCGGCGGCGACCAGCATGATCGCCACGGTAACGATCACCGCCGCCATCATGATCGGCACCTCGTCGGTCATGCCGACCGCGGTCAGGATCGAATCGATCGAGAACACCATGTCGAGCGCGACGATCTGCGCGATCGCCGAACCGAGCCCGAGGGCGGCCTTGCCCTTCCGGTCGAGCGCGTCGCCGGTGGATTCGTCGTCCATCGTGTGATGGATCTCCTTTGTCGCCTTCCACACCAGGAACAGCCCGCCGGCGATCAGGATGAGGTCGCGCCACGAAAAGGCGGTTTCGAAGCTCGGCCGGCCATAGCCGTCGGGCGACCCCTGAATGCCGAGGTCGAACACCGGGGTCGTCAGCGAGACGATGAACGCGATCATCGACAACAGCAGCAGCCGCATGACCAGCGCGAGGCCGATCCCGATTCGCCGCGCCAGTTGTTGCTGATGGGCCGGCAACTTGTTCGACAGAATCGAAATGAAGATCAGGTTGTCGATGCCGAGCACGACTTCCAGCACGACCAGCGTGAGGAACGCGGCCCATGCCGTCGGGTCGGCGATCAGCGCCATCATGGTGTCCATCGGGCGATTCTGTGCCGTCTTCGCCACATAATCGCAAGATAATCGCCATGATCGCGGCGACAGGAACGATTGCAGCGGCGAAATTCGTTTGGGGCCGCGCGCTTTTACGCTATGCAGGGATGTGGCACCCGGCTTGGCGGTGCCCGGACACCTGCGTTTTTCGCTCGGCGCTTGGGTTTAGAATGAAGTTGGGCGAACCAGGAAGACGAACAGGGCAATGAGTTTCGATCGAGGACGGCGCGGCGAGCGCGGTGGGCGCGGCAGGGACAAGCGCGACGGTTTTGGTGACGAAGGCAGCAGCAGCAGCTACGGCGGCGGCGGCTTCGGCGGCGATCGCGGTGGCTTCGGCGGCGGTGGATTTGGCGGCGGCGGCTTCGGCGGCGGCGGCAGCAGCTACGGTGATCGTGGCGGCGGTGGCGGCTTCGGCGGCGGCGGCGGCGGTTTCCGTGGTGGCGGCGGCTTCGGCGGCGGCGGTGGCGGCTTCGGTGGTGGCGGCGGCGGCGGTGGCCGCGGCATGCCCCCGCAGGTCGTCGGCGAGGCGACCGGTGTCGTAAAGTTCTTCAACGCGCAGAAGGGCTTCGGCTTCGTCGTCCGTGATGATGGCGGCGAAGACGTGTTCGTGCACATCTCGGCCGTCGAACAGGCCGGGCTGAGCGCGCTGGCCGAAGGGCAGCCGATGGGCTTCACGCTCGTCGATCGTGGCGGCCGCATTTCGGCGACCGATCTGAAGATCGACGGCGAACCGATGGCAGTCACCGGCGGTGGCGCACCGCGCGAAGCACGTGAACCGCGTGATGCCGGCCCCCGTGGCGGCGCAGGCGGCGGCATGGGCGGCCCGCAGCGTCAGCTGACCGGCGAGCGCGCCAGCGGCGTCGTGAAGTTCTTCAACGCGATGAAGGGCTTCGGCTTCATTCAGCGCGACGATGGACAGCCGGACGCATTCGTCCACATCTCGGCCGTCGAGCGCGCGGGTCTGCCGACGCTTAACGAAGGCGATCGCCTTGAGTTCGAACTCGAAGTCGATCGTCGCGGCAAGCACGCCGCGGTGAACCTCAACAAGCTCTGAGGTTCGCGCTTCGGCGACAGGAAAGCGGCCGGTCACTCGCAAGGGTGGCCGGCCTTTTTCGTTTCGGGAACTCCGTACGGGATCGGGCATCCGATGGATCTGGCGACACCCAATTTGCCGTCGCGCGACTTCGCGGTGACATCGGCCTTTTTCGCCGCGCTCGGGTTTCACGAGGCATGGCGCGACCCGACCTGGATGATCCTCGAACGAGGGTCGCTGAAGCTCGAATTCTTCCCGTGGCCCGATTTCGATCCCGCGACGAGCGGCTATGGCAGTTGCCTGCGGCTCGACGATCTCGACGCATTTTATGCGGTCGCGCAGGCGGCGGGAATTGTGGAGCAATCGACCGGCTTTCCGCGATTGCAACCGGCCCGCGAGCAGAACGGCCTGCGGATCGGCGCGTTGCTCGATCCCGATGGTTCGCTGCTGCGGTTGATCCAGAATCCCTGAGTGGATGTCGGCGTGCGGGGCCGGCGTTCCCGGCACGCTCGCAGCAGCTCCGACCGACCGGCAGGACGGCGTTGGAGGGTCAGCGTCGGCAATAGCCGAGCCGATAGGCTACCCCGCCTGCGCAGAGACCAGCGAGACAATAGCCAAGAACGTCGAGCGGTTCGTCGAACCAGCGGGTGCCGGGATCGCCGATGATCGCCATCACTGCCCCGATCAGGCCGCCGGCGATCAACCCGAAGCGCAGCGCGTCGCCGCGGCGCTGTCGTCCCGATCGTATTGCAAAATCCCACAGGGTCAGCCCGAGCATCAGGCAGATCGGCACGGCGATGACCCATTAGAAGACGATGCTGAACAGCGACAATTGGAGCAGTCCGGCGAGGGGATAGGCGACGGCCGGTCCATGGTCGACTGCTTTTCGCAGCGCCGAGGAGTTGCCTCGAAGCAGGATGGGAACACCGACGAGGTTTGATCGGATCGACGGCCGCGTCCGATTCCCGCTGCGGACCGGGAGCGGGCTGACGAAGGGATGCGCGCAGGTCGCTTGCGGCTTCACATCCTATCGATCGAAATCGCTCTGTTCGGCGAATTGAAGCTGATCGGAAACCGGCCGCCCTGCGTTGGACCGCCGGATAGCGAAAGGATCGCCGATGGGCATGTTGCAGCACGGGGTTTGGACCAACGACACGCCGGTCGCACCGACCGACGCATCGGGCAATTTCCAGCGGGCGGAGAGCGGGTTCCGCGACTGGCTGACCCGCGATGGGGGTGCGGGGCCGGAGGGACAGCGCGGCATGCCGGCGGAAGCGGGGCGCTATCATCTGTATGTCAGCCTCGCCTGCCCATGGGCGCATCGGACGCTGGTGGTGCGCGCGCTGAAAGGATTGCAGGATTTGCTGCCGGTCACGGTGGTCGGGCCGTTGATGGGTGCGCAGGGATGGAGCTTTGCGGAGGCGTTCGGCGGTAGCGGCGATCCGGTCAACGGCGTCGATCATCTGCACCAGCTCTACACGCTCGCCGATCCCGACATGACCGGCAAGGTCACCGTGCCGGTGCTGTGGGACAAGGCCGAACGCCGGATCGTGAACAACGAATCGTCGGATATCCTGCGGATGCTGAATACCGCGTTCGACGATCTGGGCGCGACGCCGGGCGATTATTATCCGGCGGCGCTGCGCGGCGAGATCGATGCAATCAACGATCGCGTCTATGCGAGCGTCAACAACGGCGTCTATCGCGCGGGCTTCGCGACGACGCAGGCCGCGTATGACGACGCGGTCGCTGCGCTGTTCGACTCGCTCGACTGGCTGGAGGATCGGCTGACGGGCGATTGGCTGGTCGGCGATCGTCTGACCGAGGCGGATATCCGGTTGTTCACCACGCTGGTGCGGTTCGACCCGGTCTATCACGGGCATTTCAAATGCAATGTCCGCCGCCTGCTCGACTATCCCCGGCTGCGCGCGCTGACCGAACGGATCGCGGCATTGCCGGGCGTCATGGACACGATCGATCTCGACCAGATCAAGACGCACTATTATCGCAGTCACAAGGATATCAATCCGACCGGGATCGTGCCCGCCGGCCCGGCGGTACCCTTCTGACGGTTCAGCAACGGGCAAGGCGGATGCGAGGATGACGACGACGATGATCCGCTGGTTGATGCCCCTGAGCCTCGCGCTCGCCACCGCCGCGTCCGCGCAGGCCGGCGCGCCCCCGCTTGCGCCGGTGCAGCCGGTCCCGGTCGAGGGGATTTCGGCGCGGATCGTGGCGCGCTATCCGCATGATCGCACCGCCTTCACGCAGGGACTGGTGTGGCATGATGGGGCGCTGTTCGAAAGTACCGGACAGCCCGGCGTGTCCGATGTGCGGCGGGTCAATCTGGCCGACGGCAAGGTGCTGGCGCGCGCCCGGCTGCCGGGGGAGCAGTTCGGCGAAGGGCTGGCAGTCGACGGGCAGCAACTGGTCAGCCTGACGTGGATGGACGGCATCGCCCATCGCTGGAACGCCAAGACGCTGAAGGCGGTCGGCACCGCGCGCTATGCCGGGGAGGGCTGGGGACTGGCGAGCGACGGCGAGTCGCTGATCCTGTCGGACGGGACGCCGACGCTGCGCTTTCTCGATCCCAAGACGTTCAGGGAGCGGCGACGGGTGACGATCACCGCCAATGGCCGCCCACTGCATAACCTGAACGAGCTGGAGATGATCGACGGCAAGCTGTGGGGCAATATCTGGCATCGCGACTATATCGTGCGGATCGATCCGGCGACGGGGGCGGTCGACGGGCTGGTCGATCTTGCACCGCTGCGCGCGGAGCTGGGGGCACTCGATCCGGAGGCGGTGTTGAACGGGATCGCGTGGGATGCGGGGACCAAGCGCCTGTTCGTTACCGGCAAATGGTGGCCGATGCTGTTCGAGATCGCGTTGGAGCCAGTGGCGGGGTGATCGTACGCCCGCCTACGCGGGGGTACGACAACGTGCAGGGTTCAGCTCACCAGTTTCAGCAACGTCGCGACGTGATCGGCCTCGGTGGCGGGTTTGTCGGTGCGGATGCGGTTGATGCGGGGGAAGCGCATCGCGACCCCCGATTTATGGCGTTTCGATGCGTGGATCGAATCGAACGCGACTTCGAGGACCAGCGTCTTCTCCACCTCGCGCACCGGGCCGAAGCGTTGCACGGTATGCTGGCGGACGAAGCGGTCGAGATCCTTCAATTCGGCATCGGTGAAGCCCGAATAGGCCTTGCCCACCGGCAGCAATTCGCCGCCCTCGGCCGGGTCGCCGGTCCAGCAGCCGAAGGTATAGTCCGAATAGAAGGACGATCGCTTGCCGCTGCCGCGCTGGGCGTACATCATCACGCAGTCGGCGACGAGCGGGTCGCGTTTCCATTTATACCACAGCCCGACGCGCCGCCCGGCGACATAGGGCGAGTCGCGCCGCTTGAGCATGACGCCCTCGATCGCGGCGTCGCGCGCGCCGCTGCGGATATCGGCGAGCGCGTCGAAATCGGCGGCGTCGATCAGGCGCGACAGGTCGAAGACGGTCGGGTCGAGCCGCGGCACGAAGGTTTCGAGCCGGGCGCGGCGGGCGGTCCATGGCTGGTCGCGCAGATCCTCGGCGCCGTCGAACAAAATGTCGTAGAGGCGAACGAAGGCGGGATAGTCGGCCAGCATCGCCTTCGACACGATTTTCCGCCCCAGCCGCTGTTGCAGCGCGTTGAAGCTGGCGGCACCGGCATCGGCATGGACGCTCGCGCCCTGTCCATCGCCGCGCACCAGCAATTCGCCGTCGAGCACGCCGGGTGTGCGGAAGGCGGCGGCGACTTCGGGGAAGGCGGCGGTGATGTCGTCGCCGGCGCGGCTGTAGAGGCGGGTCTCGGCCCCGACATGGACCAGTTGTACCCGGATGCCGTCCCATTTCCATTCGGCGGCATAGTCGGCAAGGTCGACCACGCCGTCGTCGAGCGGGTGGGCGAGCATGAACGACCGGAACACCGGCAGGTCGGCGGCGTGCGGCTGCTCGCCGCGCCCCTCCGCCCAGGCGAAGAGTTCGGTGTAGGGCGGGGCGAGGCCGTGCCACACTTCCTCGACCGCATCGACATCGAGCCCGAACGCCTGCGCCAGTGCGGTTTTGGCCAGCCGGGCGGAGACGCCGACGCGCAGCGCCCCGGTGGCGAGCTTCAGCAGCGCATAGCGTTCGTCGGATTCGAGCCGGTCGAGCATGTCGGCGAGCGCGCGCGGCGCATCGGAACGCGACAGGCTGGCGAGGCGGCTGACGACGGTATCGAGCGTCAGCGGATCGGCATCGTGGATCGTACCGGGCGGCGGTTCGGGCCAGAGCAACGCCACGGTCTCGGCAGTGTCGCCGACGAAATCGCGGCTCATCGCGAACAGGACGGGATCGGTGCGTTCGGTAATGAGCGCGCGGATCATCGCCGATTTGACGGCGGGCAAGTCGAGATCGCCGGTCAGTGCGGCGATCGCCCAGCCACGATCGGGATCGGGCGTATCGCGCAGATAGGTGCCGATCAGAGCCAGCTTGGCATTGCGCGACCGGGTGTAGATCAGGCGGTCGAGCAGATCGGCAAAGGCGCGCATCGGTTCATGCGGACGGGCGGGGCGGCAAGACCGCCCCGCGCACCCGATCAGCCCTTGCGAGCGGCTTCGAACAGGAACCAGGCGCGTTCCTCGGCCTGATCGATCCATTCGTCGGCAAGACTGCTGGTCGCGGTGTCGCCGGCATCCTCGGCAGCTTCGCGAGCTTCGCGGAAACGCTCGACCAGCTTCAGATTGTCGTCGCGCAGCTCGGCGAGCATGTCGTCGGGCTTCACGAAATCCTTGTCATTGTCCTTGATCGCGGCGCGGCGGGCGATGTCGCCGATCGAGCGCAGCGTGGTGTTGCCGGTCTTTCGCACGCGTTCGGCGATGACGTCGGTCACGGCGAGGATCTGCGAAGCCTGATCGTCGAGCATCAGGTGATAGTCGCGAAAATGCGGACCGGAGACGTGCCAGTGGAAGTTCTTCGTCTTCAGATACAGGGTGAAACAGTCAGCGAGCGCGGCGTTCAGCCCGTCGGCGACGGTCACCGTCTTGTTGTTGGGCAGGTCGGTGGGGGTGTCGAGCGCGGGGTTGGTCACAGGGAAAATCTCCGGCAGGATATGGTTCGGTTCAGCAACGATCGCGCTGGCGAATCTTTCCCGGCCGCGCCGCTCAAAAAATCCGGTCGTGGTGATCGCCGGAGCAGATTACAGCAGGCGCAGCGCACCGAGACCGAGGATCGCGCCGGTCAGGCCGAGCAACAGCGTCGCAATCGCCCGGATCGCGGCGAGCGGCAGCTTCAGCCAGTCGCGCTCGCCGAACGTTGCCGACGCGAGCAGGAGGATCGCGCCGGCCAGCGCACCCCCGACCGCGCCGGTCACGGGATCGGGGGTTCGCGCCACGAGCGCGAAGACGAGGAACTGGCTGCGGTCGCCAAGGGTCAGAACCGCCATGCCGAGCAGCCCGGTCAGGAACGGCGGCAGTCGCCAGTCGCCGAGGCGGTCCTTGATTCGCGCCGGAAACGGCACCGACGTCGCGGCGCCGATCAGCGCGACGGCGAGCATGAGGTCGCGGGCATTGGGGGTCAGGATCGGCGCGGCCAGCCTGCCGCCGATTGCCGCCAGCACGAAACCCGCCGCCTCTGCGACGATCGCGCCCCATAGTGCGCCGCGTCCCGACCGGTCGGACAGGATCGCGGCGAGCAGAGGCGGGCGGTCGCTCGCCCCGGCCAGCAGGACCGCGACGAACGCGGGGACGAGCGGGTCCATGCCGTGGCCGGATCAGTCGGCGAACCGCACCGTGCAGGCGGCGGCATAGGCCTGCGCCGTGGCGATGTCGCTGCGGCCGCAGTGCATCGCTTCGCGGGCGAGCGCGGTCCATTCGCCGATCGACCGGCGTTCGCCCCGGGCGATCGCGGCGTCGACCACCGCAAGGATGCTGAGCGCGGGCAGACTCGATTCGGCGATGGCGATGGCGCGAATCGCCTCGATCTCCGCCAACGGACAGAGGCGATGCCCGACGCGTAGTGCCCGTTCCGCATCGATGTGCACTGACTCGATCCGCATCCTTACCTCCAACGCTTTGAATCCCAAGCTAGGATGCGATCGTTACGTTTCGATGAAGGCCGCTCGTCTTGACTTTGGCCGGGGATTGGCTCATGCGCCCACGTCTTGCAGCAGCCCCCGTGTGGCGGGCCGCTATTCATTGTCAATTCGCGGGCGTCAGGCCCAAGGGGTTTTTGGGTCATGGCAAAGCCGACCACCGTCAAGATCAAGCTCGTCAGCTCGGCCGATACCGGCTTCTTCTACGTCACCAAGAAGAACCCGCGCAACCAGACCGAAAAGCTGACCTTCCGCAAGTATGACCCGGTCGTGCGCAAGCATGTCGAGTTCAAGGAAGCGAAGATCAAGTAAGCCGCTCCGGTCCCGAGGGACCGGGCGTGTCGCTTGACGCTTTCCGCAAAACCCGCCGGACGTCGATGAGCGACCGGCGGGTTTTGCTGTGTTGGGGACGGATGCGTTGCGAGGCTTGCGAAGGGCGATCCGTCACCCGGACTTAATTATGACCTTTGCGAAAGTACCGAACGGCACCGGCGCTCCACCGTACCCCGGCGAAGGCCGGGGGCCGGTTGGGAAGGCTTTTCCGTAGCGTGCCAGCGTCCCCCAACCGGGCCTCGGCCTTCGCCGGGGTACGGGCCATCGAGACTTGCGCAGAGGTCTCGGCTTTATCCGCGGCGACGTAGAGCGTGTAGCGGGAGCGCGGCCTTACCCCCGCCTGTCCCGCCCCGGATCGCGATCGGCATTGAACGCGTCGACGGCGGCGTCATGGCCCGATCCGTTGCTCAGGAACACCAGCGCCATCAGCGCGCCGCCCAGCATCACCGAGAATCCGACGCCGGCCAGCGTCGCCGCGGCGATCACCCAGTTCATCGATCCGATCCACCACCAGATGCCGGCCAGCGCCAGCAGCGCGGCGACCGCCGAGATCGCTGCCATCACCCTGAGCAGCCAGCGAAATCGTCCCCAGGCGAACGCGGCATATTCTGGTTCGTCGAGATCGTTCGCCATGGCTTTCAAATGGCGGCGAAGCATGAAATTCTCAACCCATGGATGCGCCGGCGGGTCGGACCGGCGCACCGATGGAGGATAGGGCGATGACCATCGCGAAACTGTTGGGCAAGCGTGCGGTCGTATCGGTTGGAGCCGATCGAACGGTACGCGAGGTCGTGGCACTGCTGGCCGAGCATCGCATCGGGGCGGTGCCGGTGCTGGAGGGGGCCGAGGTCGTCGGCATCTTTTCCGAACGTGACATGATCCACGCGCTGGTCGAACGCGGCGCGGACGCGCTCGACCTGACCGTGGCCGAACGGATGACCAGTCCGGCGATCACCGTCGATCCGGCGGCGTCGGTGCTGGGGGCGCTGTCGCTGATGACGCAGCGGCGCATCCGGCACCTGCCGGTGATCGACGCCGACCGGCTGGTCGGGTTCGTGTCGATCGGCGACCTCGTCAAATATCGCATCGACGGCATCGAGGCGGAGGCGAAGGCGATGCGCGACTATATCCAGCAGGGATAACGAACCCGGGCGCGCCGGTTGACGCGCGTTTAACCGGCGGTCGATAAGATGGCGTCATGGCCTCGCTCGGCGAACATCTCAACTGGCACTGGAAGCAATGGCGGCACCGCCGGCTGGCGCGCGGCATCCTTGCCACGCCACCGGCGATGGTGCGCGACGATGGGGTGATCGTCTTTTCGATGATCGGCAGCGCGGTGCTGTTGCCCTATCTGGTCGCGGTCAAATTGCTGCTGCATCATTTGCGGCGCGGGCGCGTCGTGATCCTCGACGACGGCACGCTGACCTCGGCGGACAGGGCGGTGCTGGCCGCGCAGCTTGGCGACCCGCAAATCATTCCGATCGATTCGGTCGTGACCGATCCCTGCCCCCGGCGCGATGTGTGGGAGCGGTTGCTGACGATCCTCGACCTGCGCGCGCACGACTATGTGATCCAGCTCGATTCGGACACGGTGACGCTGGGTCCGGTGCCCGAGGTCGCGGCGGCGATCGCGGCAGGACGCAGCTTTACGTTGTTGGGCGAAGCGGATGCCCGGTTGCTGCAAGTCGACGCCTTTGTCGCGACGCGCCGCCCGGTCGATCCGCTGTCGCCCGCCACCCATGTACAGGACGCGTCGGAGGCGGTGCTGGGCCGGGTCGACCTGCCCGGCCATGCGCCGCTCCGCTATGTCCGCGGTTGTGCCGGTTTCGCCGGCTTCGCCCGCAGCGGCGATGGGCGGGGCGTTGCCGAGGCGCTGTCGCTCGCGATGGACGGGATCCTCGGGCAACGGCAATGGCGCCGCTGGGGCAGCGAGCAGGTTGCCGCCAATGTCGTGGTCGCGAACGATCCCGATCCGGTGCTGCTGCCCTATGCGCGCTATTTCAACTTCTGGAATGCCGGTGTTCCGGGCGACGCGGCGTTCGCGCACTTCATCGGCACCTATCGCTTTCACGGCAACGCCTATCTGCGCGCGACCCGCGACGCGATTCGCCAGCTGCGCGGCGCGGAATAAGGGGCTGTTCGGAAACGCGCGAAAGGGCGAGTTTCAAGGCGGTGCCGGCCCGCTCCCCCCCACCCGGCCACCCATCGAGTGTACCCTGTGGGTGGCCGGGTGAGGGTAGCCCAGCAAAATATTACTTTGCTGGGACCCCTTGGGGAGCGGGCCGGCACCGCAAAACGTGCAGCCGCGCGTTTCCAGACAGCCTCTACCGCCGCCGGAGCATCGCGATCGCATCGGTCAGTGCGGGCCGGGCGAACAGCAGCAACATGGCCGTATAGACGCCGCCGCCGACCACGACCGACAGCGCCAGCGTCGCAGCCGGCGATCCCGGTGCAACGATCGTCTGCGCCAGCACGACTGCACCGACCATCGCCACTCCCGCCGCGAACGCCGGGCGGACGGCGGTGGCGAATTCGGCCAGCGACAGTCCGATCACCGGCAAGGCCCGGTGCAGCACGATGCCGAGCAGGATCGGATGGGCGACGATCCACGCTGCCGCCAGCCCGGCAATGCCGAAACGCCCGCCGATCAGGAACGCGATCGGCAACAGCACTGCGCCGATCGCCGTCGTCCGCGCGGTGATCCCCGGCCGCCCCATCGCATCGACCACCGGCGGGAACAGCGTCTGGAGCGCCATGAACGGCATGGCGATGCCCAGCAACGCGACCAGCGGTGCCGCCTCCCGCCACTGATCGCCCAGCGCCAGCGTCACGACCGGCCCGGCGGTCACGGTCAGCCCGAGGAAGAAGGGGACGGCGACCAGCATCACCAGTCGCACCGACCGCAGGAAGCCGTTCGCCACCGCTGCCGGATCATGCTGCATCCGGGCATAGGCGGAAAAGGCGACTTCGTTGAGCGGGGGCACGACCTTGTTGGTAAAGATCTGCGTCAGGAACAGCGCGGTGGTATAGACGCCGACCGCATGGGCATCGAACCAGCGCCCGGCGATCAGGATATCGGCCTGGCTCTGCGCGAAACCGAGCAGGCTGGCGCCGGCGACGGCACCACCATAGCGCGCGAGATGCCCGGCACCGCGAAAATCGAAGCTCGGCCACATCCATGCCTTCGCGGCGATGGTCAGCCCGACGGCGCGCGTCACGAACAGGACCGCGGGCGCAAGGACCAGCGTCCATACCCCCAGCCCGCCATAGGCGCCCCCGATCGCCGCCAGCGCGCCGAGGAAGGAGGACAGGAGATTGACCTGTGCCTGGCGATGGAAATCCATTCGCCGCGCGAGCAGCGCATAGGCGAACGAGCTGAACGGCGTGGTCAGGTACAGCAGCGACTGGACACGTAGCAGGTCGGTGACGAAGGGTTCGCGATAATAGGCCGCGGCCAGCGGCGCGATCACGAACTGCACCGCGCCCAGCGTCAGGTTGAGCAGGAGGAGCATCCCGAACACCTGGCGCTGTTGCCGGCGCGATACGTCGCCATGCTGGATCAGCGCATTGGCAAGGCCGTGGCCGTTCAGCATGTTGAGCAAGAGCAGCACGACGCCGGTCATCGCCACCAGTCCATAATCTCCCGGGGTCAGCAGCCGGATGACGAGGAAGGTCGACGCCCATGACACGATCTGCCCGACGATCTGGCTGCCCGACCGCCAGATGACGGCCCGACGCACCTGTCCGTGCAGTGATTCGGTGGGGGCGGGGGCTGATTCGGCAGGAGACTCCATCATACTACCCTGTACCCCAAGCGATTGAGGCCGCGTAAACCCGTGGAATTCCGTCGATCTGCAACTTTCCCGAAACAAAATTGCAAAAAGCCGTTGACGGTTTCCGACATCGCCCGTAGAGGGCTGTTCACCGGACGGGGCGAGCTACTCGCTTCTACCGGGACAGCGAAACGCAGGCGACGCAAACCGCCCCTCCTAAAAAAGGGGTAGCGAAGCGACGCCGGTTTCCTTGTCCGCTATTTGACATTGTTGATGTAGATGAAGGGACATGTGGGCGGCGGCTTGCGGTCTATGCCAT
>NZ_LMLN01000003.1:0-247 GCF_001421915.1 Sphingomonas sp. Leaf62
CGGCTTCATCACGCCGTGCCCGGGAAACGCTGATCCCGGATCGGCCGCCTGCTCCCGCACCCACTTGCGCAGCACGTTCTCATGCAGGTCCAGATCGCGGGCCGCCTGCGATACCGACACCCCGCGTTCCCGAACCAGCTTCACCGCCTCGAGCTTGAACTCGCGGCTGAACTTCCGTCGTTGCATCTCCATCCTCCGGTTCCGAAAAACACCTTATCTCGGTGTCCACGAAACCGGCAGCAGCTCA
>NZ_LMLN01000003.1:267-39833 GCF_001421915.1 Sphingomonas sp. Leaf62
AAGTTCGTCGGTTCTGGGAGAGATAGCAGGAGGGTAGGTAGGGTGGGGTAGCGCAAGAAATGAATTCTTCGAATTCTGTGTCCTGGGCAAGCCCGTCCATTGCGCCCCCCACCCGTAGTATCGTCGTCCTGCTTGCCGACGGCAGTCGCCTCCGCGTCACCTGCCGAGACCTCGCCGCCCAGTTGCGCCAAGAGCGGAGCGCCGCTCTGACGCGCCTGCGGCAGGCGCGCGCCGAGGCTAAGGCCGAGGTCGCCGACCGGATCGCCGAAGCGCGCGTCCGCCGCGAGTTCGAGGCGGGCGAGCGCGAGATGGACGCCGCAATCCGCCGCCTGTCGAAGCAGGTGCGGGTAAGGCCGGAGCCGCGGCGCTCGTCATCCTCCGCGCGGCCGTCCCGACTGACAGCCGTCCGCGCCGGTCATTCGGGCGTTATCGTTACGCGCAATACGACGAGCGCGCTTGCCCGTCGCGACCGGCTCGGCCGCGAGGGCATCATGCTGCGGATACGCTACGTCCGTGCCGGCGGCAGGCATGCCAGTCCGGGCTGCCTGCGTCGGCACTGGCGCTATATCGCCCGCGAAGCTGCGGTGACGCTCGACAGCGACGGCCGCGAGATCGTGCTCAGCAATATCGGCGAGACCATCGATGACGTCGCCGACGCGCTCGGCCTGCAAGAGCAGGTGCTGCGCGAGATGCGCAAGAACGCCAAGCTCGGGTTCCGCATGATCGGCGCTTTCCCCTATGGCATGCCGGTCGATGCCCGCCGCGAGGTTCTGCAACGGCTGGGCGACGAACTGTTCGGTACACGCGATCTGCCGTGGTCGGCCGCGGCGCACGAAGCCGACCCGGACGCCAAGGTCGACAATCCGCATTTCCATCTCGACTATGGCCTGCTGCCGATGGCGCGGCAGGCGGACGGCAGTTTCATCGTGTCCAATGATCTGCGGACCGATCTCGATGGGCAAGAGGGTCTGCGATTCATTCGCCACACCGTCGCGCGGGTGATGACCGAAGTGGCGCAGAAACATGGCCTCGACCGCAGCTTCACCGCGCTTTCCTATCGCGAGCGCGGCATGGGCCGCGACGGCGGCGAGCATGTCGGTCAGGAAGGCACCGCTGCCCATCGCCGCGGCGAGCACGTCGCCACGATCGCGCGCAACGAGGCGAAACAGCGGCGCGCCGAGGCGGAAGACAGGGCGCATCGGGCGCG
Organism: Sphingomonas sp. Leaf62; assembly: GCF_001421915.1. Taxonomy (NCBI): domain Bacteria; kingdom Pseudomonadati; phylum Pseudomonadota; class Alphaproteobacteria; order Sphingomonadales; family Sphingomonadaceae; genus Sphingomonas; species Sphingomonas sp. Leaf62. Next base: position 1,475 of record NZ_LMLN01000003.1, read on the forward strand.
CGAAAGGCTCGCCGCACTCGAACATCTGAAGCGGGCAATTGCCGCCGTACCCGCGTCGCCGTTTCTGGAAACCGGGCTTGCGGATCTAAGCGATAGAGCAATCCCGGCGCTAGTAGCTGCGCCTGTCGCCGTTGACTACATCGCGTTAAGCGACATTCCAGGCATGACTTTGACACCAAGCATCGTGCCGGTTGAGATCAGGTCGGCCACGACCATCACGGCTTCGCAGCTCGGCGATAGTCCGCCGGCTTTTGCCGTCGTGAGGCAGCCCGCGCCGATTGTCGCGCCATCACCGCCGGCCAACGATATCCCATGGTCGATCCCGTCGGCGACGCCGTCGCCAGTTCTGCCGACCCTGATTACGGCGCCAGTCCCCGCTCCAGCGATGCCATCGACCCCATCGTTCGCTGTAATAGCACCGAGCGTGCCGCCGGGAGATGGCACGATTCCTCTGCTCACTGCCTCGGAAACGACTTCAAGCGCGCCATCGCTGCCAGGTGTGCCGCTCGTCGTCGATGTCCAGCACGATACGGCGCCGAGCTTGCCGTCAAATGTCGCCCCGCTGGCGATCATGCCACAAAACGCTGCGCCATCGTTGAACCAGCCGCGCATCAAGATCGTCGCTGACGTCGTCAACGCGCCGCTGATTGCTGCTTCACCGCCCGTCATGGCCTTCGTCGCTGCGCCGGACGTCGTGGCCGGACCTGCAGGAACGGCTGAGATCGGGGTGGGTGCGCCGATCGCTGTCGCGCCGCCGGCCATCGCTCATACGAATCCTGCGACATCTCACATGACCACGATGGATGTGCCGTGCGCCGAATTACCGTCCGCGCCGTATATCAACGCCCTCCCCGTCCTGGCGCAGGTGGGAAGGCGGGTCGCCGGCGTCGCCGCCATCGGTTTCCCTGATCGGAACGCCTGTCCGTTATCCGCGCATCGCTGAGCCGGTCATCTGGAATATCCGCAAGCGGGCGTTGATCGACGCGGACGATAGGCGGACCCAGCAGCGACTGGTCGAGGTGCTGAAGCGCGAGGAGGCACGACGCAGTGATGCCGATATCGGCGAGAAGGCCCAGCGTAACCGGCAATTGTTTAACGCGGCCGCCTTCGAGGCACTGCGTCTCCATGACGAATGGCCGGACCAAGACGAGCGCGGGTATTTCACCGTGTCCGATGCCGCGTTGAAGGCCAGCGGCCTGTCCCGCGCCGATCTCGATACCCCCGCTGCTCAGACAGTGCTGGAGGCGATCGGGTTCAGCCAGGTCGATCGCCTTGACCCAGTGATCAATGACTGGTCGGGGCAGTCGCCGTTTCGTGTCGAGGACGGCGCGATTCGCCTCGACGACCGCTTCCCCCCGGAATTACGCGACGATGTCGCCCGGTGGAGCGACCACTTGCCATTCCGCGCCCTCGTGAGTCGGGTCTGGCCGGCGTTGCGCGAGGCGGTGGCGCTCGCGCCCGCTGTGCCGACCAGCCCGTCAGTCGCCACGGAAGGCCAGCGCAATCAGCCAGTGGAGGATCTGCTCGCCGCGATCGCTGGGGAACGGCATTACCTCGCGCGAGAACAGGGCGTCCCCATCGTGGAACCACGTCTGCTGGCCCGGTTCGGCCTTTCACCAACCGACGTCGCGGGGGACGATGTGCGCAAGCGCATCGCCGGTCTCGCCGACCGGCAGGCGGCCGAGGTATCGCAGATTGCGATCCACTTGCAGACGTCGCCGCACGATCTCGTCCCGGACGGCGATGGCTGGCGACTCGTCGATGACGCGCCCCCGAGCATCCGCATGCTGGTTGCGGCGTGGCGGAACGACGCGACGATCCAGCAGGCCCTCGGTCGAGCCGTGGCCGCACGACCGGTCGAGGCCCCGGCCCGCAGCGTTGCCGAGCCGGTCGGCACCCAGCCGGGGGCCGCATGGCGCCGCGCCCGGGCGTCGCGCGATCGGGCGATGGCCGCCGGTGATGCGATCGAGCGTCGCGATGGCAACGGCCTGACCCAGCCGGGTCGGCGGATTGCCCGGCCGGGTGCGGAAGAGACGGCACGCGCATCACCCGTCGCGCGCCGCTTCCGCGGCCTGCCTGATTTGGGCCTCGGCGGCTGATCTCAGTCCTGCCTGTTTGACGGCTTCTCGCGTTCGATGGCATCGGTGCGCGCATCGCAGGCGGTCACCCCGCGGCGGCGGTGGTCATACATCACGCCGCGGAACTCGGTGCAGAATGCCTCCAGGCGCTTCTCGCCCTTCTCATCCTCGATCCGGTACCATTGCGCCGAGGGGCAGACGACGCAGAGCGGCATCGGTCGCATCGACTCCAGCAGTGCGCGGGACGCCTCCACGACCGGGCCGATCCAGGCGGCCTGTTCGGCCAGCAATTTTTTGTCAGCTTCCGTCATAGCACGATCCATAGGCGTCCTGTCGTTACGGGTAGATCAACGGTGGACCGATGGTGCTGTTGTCAAACGGTCTTGGCTCCGCATCACGCCGCCGGAGCATCGATGCCGCGACCGCAGGCACGGATCTGCGCGCCAGCCAGATACCCAGGACCAAGCCCGCATATCGATCCCTCTGCGACTCGGTAGCACCAAACGTCAGCAGCATCAGTGAGAAGGGCGTACCCTGTCGTTTCCCGCGGCTGTCGAGAAACCGCACGCGTCCGCGAAGCAGGAAGATGTCGGCGTCCACCGACAGCGTCTCGTGGAAGAGGTGCGAATCGGTCCTGACAGGCACGAGACAAACGACCGTCTGCACATGACCTCGCTGCCATTGATCGTGAGCGCGTCGCAACCAGACGAGCAGTTCGGAAAACGGTGGATTGACGAACGCCAGCCTACCTGCCCAGTTCTCGACCAGCCCGTCCCCATTCTCGCTCAGAAGGATACGCCGTCGTGCGACGACCGGGCTGAGAACATGACCGCAGGGGTCGAGATCGATGTTGCCGAATGCGGCATAGATCGAGGCGAGGAACTCTGGTGGGGTGAAGCGGGCATCTCGATCTTCGCGGTCGCCTTGCCCCCAATATGTCCGCTCGCGCGCGCGCCTGCGTGCCTTGGGGGCGAGCACAGCCAGCAGGCGCAGCAGGCTGGCCACCGAGCCGCCGCCTTGCTCAAGGCTCGCAACTGTCGTCCTCGACAGCCCCGTCTTCGCGGCTAGGCCGTCCAAAGAGATCGAGCGCCTGCGCCGACTGGCGCGCAGTTGTTCGTGCAGGGTCCTGCCCGGCCCCAGCCCGGCGAGCCGGAAATCCAGCACGGCCATCACTGACGTCAGCGTCGACATCGAGCCCACGCCTTTCTCCAGCCGCTTGATCGTCTGCGGATCGACGCCGACTCGTTGCGCCAGAGATACCCGGGACCACCCGGCAGAAAGTCGCGCGGCGCGCAAATCATCGATCAGCATTTGACCCCGTCATAGGTCATATTCTGTCCACAGATATAGTGCTTGTCGACGACGAAGGTCGTGAAGCTGGATCAATCTAACATAGGCAACTACGTCATAGGAGCCGCAAGGACACCTGCCGGTCTTCGCGGACCTCAGCCTGCCGTATTCCCGCGATCGTTGCGGATAATCTCAGGGTCGGGGCGCTGGAGCCGATCTGTGAAATAGTGCAGGCCGACCATGGTGGCGACGAACACGTGGCTCAACCAGAACGTGTACCCCAGCAGGAAGCCGCCGGAGATCCACGAATGCGACCAAGCGGGCGTAAACGTCTTCGCGCCCGGTGCGATCATAATCGCGAAGAAGCCCACCGCGTAGAGTGCGAAGGCCGAGAATGCGAGGTAGCCAAACAGCAGCGACAGGAAACGCTGCCGAGTCAGCGGCACGGTTTGCCCCTTCAGGCGGATCGGCGGTGATCCCGCCAACGGTTGAAGCAAGCCGGGCGTTGATGACGTGGCTACCAGCGTAAGAGCCGAAACGAAAAAACCTCCAAGGATCGCAAACAGGTTCTGCAGGCTAGAAAGGAAGCCGCCCGTTGCGTAAGGCGACGGTATCGAGGGCCAGAAAAGCAGGGCGCTGGTCAGGCCGATGGCACCGACCGCCGGCATCGTTAGATCCCAACGGCGCTTTACCGGGTGCTGGATCGACCAGTACCGGAGCGGAGTGAGAAGCATGGGCGGGCGACGGGACACCAGACCATCCTACACGAACAGAGCCGTGATTGCCTGAACGAACTCGTCATTGAGTTGATGGGTGCATTCCGACATTGCGTGCTCGACTGTGATCAACTCACGGCGTGAAAGGAGGGCGGTGCCGATGTCGGCGAGATCGATATGTGTTTCGGACGTGCCGCTGTCACCGCCAGGCATGCGCCAGTTGACCTTCAGCATCGTATAGCCCTGTTCGCGTCCGATAGCTCGAAGACGTTCAAGTGCTCCAGCCATACCGTCTGCGGCTGGCGTGACCTTCACCTTCAAGGTGCGACGCTGCACACTGAATTCCGGCTGCTCATCGAAGGCCGGGATCTGACCGGTGTCATAAAGCTCGATCATGCTGAGCGTGCCGTTCTCAAGGGCCTGTTGCATCTGACGGGACTGCTGTGGCCAAATCTGTAAAACGGGGCGAACCTGGTTGGGGTTGCCGGTATCGGGATTGACGAAGCGTTCGTCGCGACCCGTCGAGATCGCCTTCAGTTCACTATTAAATAGTAGATTGATCGGCGTTCGACCCATGCCGCGCGCTTCCTCGATCATCATGCGGTGCCGGCCAACATGATCCGGGTCCTCGTCGAGTTCGACGATGCAATGGGCGCTCACGCCGACCACCTCGCCCTCCAGCCGCTCTGCTTCTCGAGCATGACCTTGCCGGAAATGGACAAAGGCCGGGTTGGCACCGCGGCGATCGCCCAAGGTGATCACCATTGCCAATGCGCGACTGCCGTTCGGCAAGTCCAAAAGTCGCGCGTGCGCGATGCGAGCGACACGGTTTTCGTGTTCGTAGATGCGCATGGCCTCACCTGCGGCGGACCGGTGCACAATATCGTCGGCGTAGTCGGAAAGATGTACGCGAGGGCCGTTGCGTGCTCCAGACCGAAGCTCGGCGTGGCAGAACAAGCACCAGCGGTGAAAGGCGTCAACCATGACAGCACGGTGGCGCGCCGCTGAGTTCAACGCAAGCGTTCACCGGCGCTGTAGCTAGAACAGCCGGTTCAGCAACCTCGGTTCGCTTGCCTTCAGGCGGTCGAGCATGGTGTTTACGTAGAACATGTCGGGGTTGGCGACTGCCGGCAGAACGACAACGGCGTAATCCGGTAGCTCGCGATCGAGGGTGAACACAACCAAACCGACACCGTGAATGCTGCACAGCGAGGTCAGTCGGTTCATGTCGTCACTGGTCGTGGTGCGGGGCACGACGATATAGCTCTTATGGCTGAACAGGCGGTAGGCGACCGCCTGGCCGAATGCGACAACGGGCTGCGCGGGCGTCGCCTTGATCTCCGCGGTCACGATCTGCGGTTCGAACTTGAAGATGTCTTGTGCACGGGGGCGAAGGACACCGATTACGTCAGGCGTGCCCCACTTGCCGCCAAGACTGCTGCCGCCGAGCGCTGCACCCACGGTTACCTCGTCATTCTCCTCCAGCCATTCGGCGAAGCTGGCGTAGAAATCCTGTTCGGTCAGTGAGCCTGCGGTGCGCACCGCGACGTCGAAAGCGTTATCGGTCACCTCCAGCGCCACGGCAGGAACATCGGTGTCGACGGCAGCGGCATCACTGTCGGCGAAGCGGGTCAGCTGATAGGTTCCGCGCGCAATCTTCACGATTCCGTCGCCGCGCTGGAACAGATGGTGCGTCGCGCCCCGGATCGAGTTGATCGGCGTCTCCGGGTGGTCGGCGGCGACCGCTTTCAGCACCTCGGCCCAGCGCACCCCGCCGGGGTGGCGTTCGAGCACGGCGCGGGTGGCGTCCTCGATCTGCTTACGATTCAGCTTCGCCATGGTCGTGGCCCCTTGCTCATGCGCCCGCGCTCGTACCGAATGTCTCGTTCAGCATCGCGGGAAGTAAATGGTCGAGATCGGCTCCTCCGCTGTTTGCAGCCGCAGCCGCGACCCTGTCGAAAAGCGGCACGAGGCGATCCTGCACGTCGACCGGCGGCAGTGGGATGGTGATCGCGAGTAGCATCTCCGGCCTTAGCCGCTCGCGACGCGCGCCTTGGCCGCGCGTTGCGGGCGCGAGCTTGGCGTGAAACCAGGGCGTGCGGGAAAGGTGCGCGAAATAGGCCGGGTTGAGCGTGGCCGGATTACACCGGAAGGTTCGGTATTCGGGCGACGCAAACAGGCCCGCGAACTCGTCGCAGCAGACGGCAACGGCACCCTCCCATCCTTTGACTTGGCTAACCACGAACTGGCCGGCTGCAAGGCGGTTGAAGTGGCGATACGTGGTGTCAGCGGCCGTCACGCCGCCTTTGCGGAACAACCCGCCTCCGAAGCCGCGAATACCGACTTGCGGGTAGATGGCGTCTGCGGAAACCGCGACGCGGTCTTCGTCGAGAGTAAGGGCGTTGGCCAACCGGGTCGGCTGCGCCTCGTATGTTTCGTTGGAGCGGATGATGAACGCAGCAAGATCTTTATCGATCTCGCTCCGCAGCTCCTCGACTCGTTCGATCGCCACCGCTGCCGCATCTAGCCGCGCCACGATCTGCCGTTGGTCGGCCAGTGGCGGAAGAGGCAGTCGGATTGATAGAAATCGCTCGGGCTTTACCCTGTTCTTGCCGCTAGTTCCTCGTGACAGAAGCTCGCATTGCGACCAAGCGAGCTTGGTTTTGCTAAACCAGTGAACAAAGCGGGGCTCTACCTTCTTGCCGTCCATCACAAAGGTTGGAAACTCGGACGAGCCGTAAGCGCCTGCCATGTCTTCGCCAGCAACTGCAATGCTGCCGTGACGCGCCCAAATTTTGTTGATGATAAGATCGTAGGGCTCGATCCGATTCAGCTGCTTTGCCTGCGTTTCCGCGCCGGAAACGATCTTATACTGGTAAGCACCTTCGCCCCACCAACGGACGCCGGCGAGACGATAGGTTAGATCTGGCTCAGGCGCTTCTCCGCGGCAATTGAGCTGCGCGATCTCCCCCAACGTTACCATCCGCCATGTCATGCCGCGTCTCGCTCCGCCGCCAGCTCGTGAAGCTCTTCGAGGATCGCCAGCACCTCGCGCTCTTTCTTCAGGGCGGCGGCGACGATCTCCGCAGGTATGCGGTGATCCTCGGCAGCCTTAGCGTTGGGGTTCTTTTGGTCGAGGTTGACCGCGCGGATTATGCCGTCGCCATCGCGCTCTATCAGCGATGAGCCGTTCACCACCCAGGCGCGGGCGTCCTCGCTACGCACTTCCCACCATGCGGTGAGGTCGGCGAGGTCGACGGACTGGAGTGGCGCGGTCTTGCTGTACTTCTTACGCCCCTCGGGCACCGGCTGTTCCCAATAGTGAATGTCGCCGGTCGGGCCGGTGGTGTCGAAGAACAGCAGGTTCGAGGCGATGTCGGTGTATGGTGCGAATACGCCTTCGGGCAGGCGGACGATGGTGTGGAGATTGAACCGCTCCAGCAGGTCCGCCTTGATTCGCGCGGCGACACCATCGCCGAACAGCACGCCGTGTGGCACGACCACTGCGGCGCGGCCCTTACCCTTACGCTTCAGTTTGCGCATGATGAGCTGGAGAAACAGCAGGGCTGTCTCCGCCGTGCGGCGATCGTCGGGGAAGTTGGAGAGAATGCCCGCCTCCTCCTCGCCACCGAAAGGCGGGTTGGACAAGATCACCTCCACCCGTTCCCGTTCGCCGATATCGGCGAGGCGGTGGCGCAGCGCGTTCCCAGGATCGATGTCGGGGGCCTCCAGCCCGTGGAGCAACAGATTCATCTGCACCAGCAGATAAGGCAGCGGTTTGGCCTCGACACCGATCAACGATCCAGCCTGAAGCTGCTGCTGCTTTTCCACGCCGTCGGCCTGACGCGCCATGTGCGCGTACGACTCGGTCAGAAAGCCGCCGGTGCCACAAGCGGGATCCAGCACCTTCTCGCCGATCTGCGGGTCGATCCTCTCCACCATGAAGCGGACGACCGGCCGCGGCGTGTAGAACTCGCCGCTGTCGCCGGCGGCGTCGCGCATCTCGCGCAGCAGCGTTTCGTAAAGCCGGCCGAGCGTGTGCATTTCGTTCGAGCTGTCGAAATGGATTCGATCGACGAGGTTGATGACCTCGCGCAGGATATAGCCGTCGATCATGCGGTTCTGAATGCCGCGGAAGACCGTGGCGATTACGTCGCGACGGTCGCGCCCGCCGTTCCGTCCGCGAAGGCCGCGCAGATAGGCGAATAGGCCTGGGCCCTTCGTGCCGTCGGGCCGGACCGGCTCGTCTGCGTTAATGAAGGACAGTAGGTCAGGGCCAGTGATCCCCGCCTTGTCGGCCGCCCAGTCGCGCCAGCGGTACGGCGCCTCGATGGCGGCGTGGAAAGACTCGCCCGCCAGCTCCGCTTCATCCTCATGCACGCGCTCCAGATCGTCGAGGAACTTAAGAAACAAGATCCAGGTGAGCACGGGCAGCCGATCAAGGTCGCCGTTCAGCCCCTTGTCCTTGCGCATGATCTTACGAGCTGATTTCACGATCGAATCGAGGCGTTGCACGGTAGTCTGCGGGGCAGCTGTTTTCTTCGGCGGGCGCGCCATGATGTTCCTTCAGTGTCGGGTCAGGCCGCGTAGAGCGCGGCGGTAAGTTCGGCGACGGCCTCGCGCATGGGCTGCGGACCACCGAAACGGCGGGCGATCTCGCTGGGGTTGCCGTAATCCGAGACAGGCTGGACCTTCAGTGCCTGCGGGAGCGCTAACTCATCCGCGCCGCCGCTGGCATAGCGGTCGAGCAGCGCATCCAAGATTGCACGGGCATCGTCACCGTAGCGATCAAAGATACCCGCGTCACGCAGGCGGCGAGCACGCTCAGCACGGGTTGTCAGCGGCGCGTTCCAGGCGAGGTGGCAGAGCAGGTCGAATGGATCATCGTCCGGGCGACCGGCTTCCGCGGCGAGTGCGTGCAGGTCGATCCCGCGCTCGGCGAGCGCATCAATCACCGCGCCGCGCTTGTCGGGGATCGCCCACTCGGCGCGGAACGCCGCCGGAGTGGCGAACAGGGTCCGCACCTTCTCGCCGGTCCAATCGGTCAGCTTTCGGACGGTCAGCCGCTTACCGTCGCTGTCGAGATCGTAAACGAGATGGGCGACCACCTCAACCTCGCCGCCATCGACGTAGAACTTGCGCGGCAGGCCGTCGGCGTCATCGTCTGGCGGCAGCACCGTGGTTGTCGGCTCGTCGGGCTCATCCGTCTCGGCATCATCATGCTCGTCCACCTCGGTCGATATGACCTCGCCAGTATCATCGATTTCGGTCGTGATCTCTGCCGCTGGCTCGCCGTCGAACGCCGGATCGGCGAACTTCTCTGTCGCCGTTCCCGTATAGTCGAGAATGGAAAACCACAGCTTGCCATAGTCCTCGCGCAGCCTCGTGCCGCGACCGATGATCTGCTTGAACTCAGCCATCGAGCCAACGACACGGGCTAGCACCACGTTCTTGCAGGTCGGTGCGTCGACGCCAGTGGTGAGCAGCTGCGACGTCGTAAGGATTACCGGGGTTTCCGCCTCCAGATCCTGGAAACGGCTCAGCATCCCCTTGCCAATATCGCCTTCGTCGGACGTGACGCGGGCGACATAATTCGGGTGCTTCGCGACTATGTCGGCATTCAGCCGCACCAGCGCGGCGCGCATTTCGCTGGCATGATCCTGATCGACGCAGAACACGATCGTCTTGGCGTAGCGATCGGTGTTCTTGAGGAAGTCGGTCAGGTGGCGGGCGATTGCCTCGGTGCGGGCGCGTAGGGCAACGGTTCGCTCGAAATCGCGGGTCTGATACTCTTCATCGGGCACCTCGCGTCCGTAGCGATCTAGCTCGCCTGCACTCGGCCGCCAGCCGACCGCGTCCATATCCGTGACGATGCGGTGGACGCGGTACGGCGCAAGGAACCCGTCGGCAATGCCCTGCGCAAGGCTGTAAGTATAGAGAGCATCACCGAAATAGGCGTAGGTGTCGCGGCTTTCCTCGCGCAGTGGCGTTGCGGTCATGCCGAGCTGATAGGCCGGCTCGAACCAGTCGAGGATTTCGCGCCATGAACTGTCCGCCCGCGCGCTGCCGCGGTGACATTCGTCGATAACGATCAGGTCGAAGAAGTCGCGTGCGAACTCGCGATAGAGGCCGGGACGGCGCTCGTCCGCCGCGATCGCCTGATAGGTCGAAAAATAGACGTCGCGGCCGTGGCTGATCGATGAAGCGCCCAGCTTCCACCGCGCGTCCCCAAAGGGCGTGAAGGTCTTGTCCTTCGGATCGTCGACTAGGATGTTGCGGTCGGCGAGGAACAAGATCTTCGGTCGGCGATGGTCGCCACGCTTGTTCCACCCCGCCGACCACAGCCGCCAGCAGATCTGGAACGCGACCGCGGTCTTGCCGGCGCCGGTACACAGGTTGAGGAGGATGCGATGCTTGCCGCCGTGGATCGCCTCCAGCGACCGGTTGACCGCGATCTCTTGATAATAGCGAAGCGGCCGGTCTGCGTCCGGGAAGCCGGGTTCGAGGACGCGCTCGGCGGCAGGCTCAGGCAGGTCGAGCCGGTCGCGCAGTCGCGCCCACAACTCGTCCGGCGTGGGGAAGTCGGCACGAACAGCCTCGGTTCCCGCGGCCATGTCTATTTCGATGATCTCGTGGCCGTTGCTGGCGTAAGCGAAGCGTAAACCCAGCACCTCGGCATAGTCGCGCGCCTGCTGCACACCGTCCTGCGCGGAACGATAACCGGCCTTCGCCTCGATAACGGCGATGGGGTAATCGGGCCGGTAGCGCAGGATGTAATCAGCGCGCTTCCTTTGGCCACGGCGTGGCTGGCCACCAACGAACATTACGCGACCATCGGTGAAAGTGCGCTGTTCCTGGATCGCGCACGGCGCGTCGTCCCACCCGGCAGCTTGCAGGCGGGGGACGATCAGCTTGCGACAGGTATCCGCTTCGGTGGCCATAACTTAACCGCTGTTGTGCCGCCAGAAGAACAACGTGGCAACCGCTCCCTTGCTGAGTGGGCTTCGCATGTGGGTTCGATGGAAAAGCCAAGGGCTGCTAGCCGCGGCGCCGATGCGCACATAATCTTGTCCGGGGGCCGTTTCCGTGACCGAAGATGCAGAGGGGAAAACCCTCCTCGCTGCCGCTCGGTCTTCAAGGAGACCAACGATGCACGAGATCCGCCACTTGGCGGCCAACGCCCTGATGACCGGGCAGGCCGACAACCCAGACATCCGCATCCTGCGCCGCGTATCGTCGCTCGACGCCCTTCCGCTGGCGCCCCGTGGGAACGGGCCATTCCGTAAAATTGCCGTTCTGGACACTGAAACCACGGGGACCGACGCGCTGATGGATGAGATCATCGACGTTGCGGTCGTGACGCTGGAAGTGGATGCCGCCGGCGAGATCGCCGGCATCCTGAGCGCCGGGCAGGCGCTGCGCGATCCAGGCGTGGCGATCCCGCCGCACATCACCCGGTTGACCGGCATCACCGATGCCGACGTGCGCGGCAAGACAATCGACCTCGATCGCCTCGAGCGGCGGCTGGCTTGCGCAGACGTGCTGGTCGCCCATAACTGTGCATTCGACGCGGCGTTCATCGAGAACCTGCTGCCCGGTCTAGCGGGCGCGGCCTGGGCTTGCTCAGCCAACGACTTCGACTGGCTGGATGCTGGGTTCGATGGTCGAAAGCTCGGCCATTTGCTGATGCAGATCGACCGATTCAACGGTGCGCATCGGGCGATGGCGGATGTGGTCAGCCTGATCCATCTACTAGCGCACAGGCTGCCGCACGGCGGCACCGTCATCGGCGATTTGCTCGCCAACGCCGAGCGACCCACCGTTCGGTTCGAGGCGACCGGTGCTCCATTTGATCGCCGCGGCGAGCTTAAGGCCCGCGGCTATCGTTGGGATGCGCGCAATCGCGTCTGGTGGATCGAAATCGCAAAGGACGAATGCGTCGAAGAAGAGCGCTGGTTCCGCCAAGACATCGCGCCGCACGGCCCGCTGCCGCGGATGACGCCGATCACCTGGCATCAGCGCCATCGCTGAGTCCCCACCGGCACGCCTCGGCGTGCCGGCTTCTTTCAGAACGAAATGAAGTGAGCACCCCGGGAAAGGGAAAATGCTCCGGCCATGACGGCCGTCACATGAGGAAACGAACACCATGCAACAGACCGGCACCATACCCCTGCATCACCAGAACTTCATGCTCGCCGTCCGCCGCGAGATGGGCTGGCCGACATTCCGGCCGGCGAACGACTGCATCGCCTTCTGCTCGGGACGAACAATGGACTTGGCGGTCAGCTCGGAAATGGCTCGCATCGCACAGACGCTGCGCAAGGATGCGGTCTACACCGGCTGGGCGAACACCCGTGTCGCCCTGCCGACCAGCTTCGCCATTGTCTATCGCGAGCTGCTGACCGTCGATATCGTCGATCGCGTCGTGCCTTATGCTGCCAACGACGACGCTCCGCTCGTTTTCCTCAGCACCCGGGCGGACGAATACTTCGCGGTGGATTGCCGGGGAGCGCTGGTGCGTGTGCGCGGCAAGCCGAAGGCGATCGGCGCTGGCCGCAAGCTGGCGTTGAAGCGCATCCGCGCCACCGCCGCGACTTTGGGAGACGAGCTGCTCGAGAACAACCGCTTCGTGCCCACCGGCGCCGAGTGGAGCGAGCCGGAAGTGTCGTTCGAAACCATCGTTCGCTTCGGCTGATGCCCCGCGGACCCCGCCTCGGCGGGGTCCACTTATCCATCAGCATCGTGATCGGGGAATATCCCTGAGGAGAAAAATCATGAAGATCGACAACCCGTTCGAACCGCGCCGTCCGCGTGCCTATGTCGTGCTCGATATCGAGAGCGCGGTCACCGACGAGACGGGACACCGTCGCTATCAGGCGATGGAGCGCTACGTCCCCAGCAACAACGATCAGCCGAGCCGGCGTGGCTACAAACGCCACGAGGATCCACTGACCACCCCGCGCTGGCCGTTCCAGACGATCGTCGCCGCCGCCGCGATGGTGCTGGTTGAGCACCCGGACGGCAACATCGACGTGTCGCGGTTTGTCACACTAAGCCAGCCGGACCACGACGAGCGCGCCATAGTTGCAGGCATCCTCCGAGTGCTGGCTGATGCGCCGGACGGGGCCGAACTCGTGTCTTGGGCCGGCATGCTCCACGACGTGCCGCTGCTGACTCTCGGCGCGATGCGGCATGGGCTGACCCTGCCAAAGGGATGGGGCTGGCTCGGTTTTGGCGGTAACGACCCCGTGCGCCACATCGACTTCGCCAGGACAACCACCGGCGGGTTTAAGATGAAGCCGGTCCACATGGCGGAGGTGCTCGCTAGCCTCGACATCCCGGCCAAGATCAGCGTGCCGGCCTTCGCAGTCGCGCGTCTGATCTACGCCCAGCAGTGGGATGCGGTGCAGGAAGCGTGCGAAGGGGACGTTATCAGCACCGCGTTACTACTTGCCCGTTGGCGACAGCTCCACGATCCGCGGGTTGGCGCCGACGCGGTTACCGATCGCATCTTACGCCGAGCGATCGAGATGCGCAGCGGGCGCGGCTACATCGCCGAGTTGGAGACGCGGCGAACACGGCTGTTCGCCAAACAATGCGCCGCGGCAGCGAAAGACGCGCAAACGTTGGCACCATGGCTGCATCAGGACGCGGCGTAAGCGAATTAAGGGACACCGGAAGTGCCATCGGTGTCCCCATCGCCCTGTTACAGTCGCTTGATGACGGTGTATCTAGGCGGCCTCACTAGCTGTGAGTAGCAACCAGATCGTCTTTAAAGGGCGTTTGAGCGATATCGTGTGGCGGTTAGCCTTTTCAGGGCGGCGAAGGGGAGACTGACTCACCAACCGTGGCGACTTTCGACTTGAAACCTTTTGCCACGCCACCGTTCGCCTTGGACGTTCTTGCCGGTGAATTACGGCTAGTGTCGAGTTTGCCGCTGCCTACCGTTTTCACTTTGCGCGGTGGCCGAGCAACCTTGAAAGTCTGAACCGCGAGGCGAGCGTGGCGAAGCGCCGGGTCAGTGCCGATCTGCGTGTCAAGCACTGCGACAATCTCCGACAAAGTCGGCTTGGAGCCGTCTGACATCTGTCCATACGGTTGCAGGCCGAGATCGACGATTAGATAGATGCCGCGCCGGGTGCGGCCGTCGATTAGATACTGGTCGACCAGCTGAGTCCGCAGCTTGTCGTGGAGTTCCTGTCGCGACCAGCGGTGCGCGATTTTGATCTCGACCACGACGACCTCGTCGCCGCCGAGCCGCAGCTCGATGCGTAGGTCCGTCCTGTTCTCGCCCGCCGTAACGGATTCCTGCGTGACGGAATACCACGCACGGTGCCGGCGATCGAGTTCATGGCCGAGCCAAGCGCGGAACTCGGCCTCGATCATGTTCTTGTGCAGCAGCCCGCGGCGGTCGAACTCGGACGCCGCAAGGTCGCGCTCGATGCCGGCGATCGTCATCACCACTAGGTCCATCAGCGCGTCGCCGTCGGCTGGCAATCGGCCGAGTTCGGCCTCGTGGCGCCTGATATCGTCCATCGTCCACGGACGGGGGCGCGCCGCGTCGTGTGCGTGCTTGACCAGCCAGTGCCGCGCCCAATCACCGTAGCGCGGCGCGATGCGGGTTGAGACGAAGTTCTCGAGCACTGCGCGCCCCTCCGGCGTGTAGTCCTGGTCGAGCATGGCCGACACGTGACGCCTGACCTCCTCGGCACGCTGCCGTGGACCTCGTCTGTGCAGGCGGTCGTTGATGGCGTCGTCGGCGGGATCGACTTGGTCGAACACGAAGGAGGCCAGCGCCGCGACCGTGGTGGCGGGCAGCGGCGCAATCCGCCTTGGCGCGCCATGGTCGCGGTCGAGCAGTGACGACAAGACGTCGAGCGCGCGGGCGATCCCATCGCTGTCGGCGAGCGGACCGCGCGTCCAGCGCAGCAGCTGGTCGATGGCGTCGGGATCGTGGTGCGCCCAGACCCGCAGCCAGGTGAGCGCGCGCGACACCGCCCCCTCCGCCATCGCGTCGCGGGCGTGGCGACGCGCGGCGGCCGACGCAGCCTGCGCGCAGCTCGGATCCTTCACGACGATCCGCCCCGCCATTGCGATGTCGGACACGTTGACGACACCGGTGGTCGACAGCATCCCGGTCAGCGTCGCCGCCAGCGGCGCCGCCATCGTGTCGCCGCCCAGCGCGATGCGCGTCAGCGCGTGCCCGGCGGGCCTGTCGTCGGCGATCCCAGGTCGCGCGAGCTCGGCCGCGACGCGCTGGCCCGCGACCTCGCGCCACAGGTCCGGGCGCCGCGCCACGACCGCGGTCGCCCAGTCCGGCCAGTCTTGGCCGAGGTCGATCGCGAGGCGCAGCGCCCTGAGGGCTCGGTCGCCCTCGTCGAACCAGCGTGGGTCCGCCCGCCATGCGAAGCCGGTTCCCGCGTGGGCAAGCATGTCCAGCGGATCATAGTGACCGATCCGCCCGGTCGGCCGGTGCCGGTCGGCGTGGGCGATGGCGCCGGCGACCAGCCGCCGGGCGAGCGGCGCCCAGCGCTTATCGCGGAGCGCGGTCTCGTCGGGCAGGTCAGCGGTCTCGCCAAACAGCGCCGCGTAGACGGTGAGGGCGGGGCGCCCACGTGCCAGGCGGAACCAGTTGCCGGCGAGCGACCGCAGCATCGCACCGGCGTCGCGGCGCTCGGACCACCAGTTGGCGATGCGCCAGCCGCGGTGCCGCAAGCCGCCGTGGCGTTCCTCGGCCCACCAGTTGCGCAGGCGCGCGACTGGCTTCGGCGACAACGCCCGCAGGGTGTCCGTGTCGATACCGGACGGATGCCGTAGCGCCGCCGCCGCGAGCCGGCGACGCGTCGCCCGCCCGCCGGGCACGTAGGACCACCACCGGATGGCCTCGGCGATCCGATCGCGCATGTGGCCCGAGCTGTCGCGATACATGCGGAACATCCAGTCGAGGTCGGTCGCCCGCACCTCGTCGGGCAGGCCCGGCTCGATGAGCAGCGTGCGGACCGCTTCGAGGTCGAGTCTTTCGCCGGGCTGCGCGGCAACGATCGCGAACGCTGCCTGGCGGAACGCCGCGCCCTTGCGGATCGCGGAGAACAGTGCCTCGTCCTTTGCCAGCGCGTAGCCGTGCCGCCCGCCGCCGCCTCGGATCGTCCGCAGGAAGCGGCGCAGCGTCGCCAGCATGGCCGCGTCGATCAGGTCGGGGCGCTCGGCGACAACGCGGGCGAGCGTGGCGCCGAGCGCGCGCAGGGAAATCGAGCCGCGCGCGGAGACCGCCGAGCGTGGGGCGGAGGCGGCGAAGCTCATCGCGTCGAGCCCGGCCGCGAGGACGGGCAGGTCGGCGGCGGGCGCCGCCACCATCGCCGGGACCAGGCGGACCCCGGCGGTCGCGTACTGCTTGCCGGTGGTGAGCCGCAGCAGCCGCAGCGCGGTGTCCGCGCCAAACGCCGACGGATAGCCGGCCGCGATGAGCCGGACGATTATCTCGTCGTCGCGCTCGGCCTCGAACCGGATCTCGCCGGGCGGCCGCAGCGGCGGTCCCCATGCGACCAGGTCGCTGGCCGCCTCGGCGAGGTTCGCGGGTGCGCCGCAAGCGGCCAGCGCGACGACGGCGGTCAAACGAAGGCCGGACGGCGCGAACCCGCCGCCGACCATGGCGGCCAGCTGCGGCCCGGCGGTGCTGTATTTGCCTGCCCGGGCGATCTCGACGAGATGTTCCTTCGCCGCGCCCCGTGCGCCGGCCAGCAGCGCGACGGCGTGGTCCTCCAGCGCCGGGCGAGCGAACCGGCGGAGCGCGGCTTGGTCGAGATGGTAGCCCCCCGGAAGCCAATCGGCACCGCCGCCGACGTGCCGGCTCAGTGCCGCGGCGAGGTCGTCGACCGGCAGGGTGCGCGGATCGCCGTCCTGTATCAGCCAGACCGGGCCGTGATCCAGCAGAAGGGCTAATGCTGTGCGGTCGTGGCTCGCCAGCCAGGCGAGCATGGGTCCATGTGCTGCGGGCACCAGCGTCTGGCCGAACGGTGTGGCCAGGAAGGTGCCGACTGTGGCTTCGGCGGAGGCGCCGACCCGGATCGCGTCGCGCAAGTGCTCAGCAGCTAGCATTGCGGTCACCTCGGGTCGGTAGAACCGGATGGTGCCAGCTTCGGCCGGCGCGAACAGCGGGGTCGCTAGCAGTCCGCGGACGTCGGCGATCGTCATCGCTGCCGGCCCGACGGTGAGCAGCGCGGCTGCGTCGATCCCGGACGCCCCCCGGCCGGGCAGCGCGATGTCGCGAGACTGCGCGACGGTCAACGCGAAGGCCAATCGGCGCACGGCGCGCATCGCGGCGACCTGGTCTGCGGGCGGGCGGGGCGCCTCGGCGTCCGCATCCCGTAGCCGCCGCTCCACCGACGCCCGCAGCACCGCGCCACGCGAGGCGAACGACCGTTCGAGGCTGTCGCCGCCGCGGTGGGCGACGTAGTGGTCCGCGTAGTGGATCGCGTCGAGCGGCGTCCGGGCGTCGTCGATGAGGTCGCTCGCCTCGAGCAGCGCCATAAGCCCGTCGTCGGCGCCGCGCGAGCGCGCCAGCAGCATGATCCGGTCCTCGTCGAGCGGTGCCAGGGCGAGGCGCACCACGCCGCCGTCCGTGTCGCCGCGCGCCGCCGCCATACGCCCGGCGAACGCCTCAAGCGGCTCCTGCTCCGACCGGTCGTGCCATTCGCTGCCGCGCGAGGAGACGACCAGGCGGATTCGCGATACGGCGGCGCCGAGCGCGGCCTGCAGCGCGGACAGCGCGTCGGGCAGCGGCGTAGTAGTAACCATGCTGGGCAGCTTAGCCTCGTCGACCGAGTCGAGCATGAAAACGGCCTCGCCGCGCCCGACGATCCAGCGGTCGAACGCGGCGCGCTGCGCTTCGTCGTCGAGCGCCGTGCGGAAGTCCATGGAGCAGAGTCGCTCGATGCGCATGTAAAACGCGTCACCATCGGCGCGGCGCAGTGTCGCCGCTCGCTCGCGCATTTCGTGTGACTTGCCGGCGCCTGCCTGGTCGAGCAGAGCGACGACGCGGTGCCCTAGCGCCCAATCCCAGTCGCGCGTCTCCTCCCGCCGCGACGCAGCCGCCCACGGATCCGCGCCGCGCAACTCCTGCGGCAGGAAGCGGCGGTCTAGGTCGATGCCGCGCCCCGCGGCGGCTGGGCGCGCTGCGGCTGTCACCCTCATTCGGGCCGGAAGGCGTCGCCCTTCGTGGCGCGCGCGGTGGCGACCTCGACGATGCGGTCGGCGACCCGGTCGCGGTCCTTCCACTTCATCACGAGCTTGCCGGGATCCATGCCGTATTCGGCGACGACGTCGAGCAGCTGTTCGTGGCTGAGCGGCGCCAGCGCCTCGCGCAGCTGGCCGGGTCCCGACCGGGCGAGGTCGATTGGGTCGAGCGCCGCCGCCGCCCTGCGCCCGCCCTTGCGCGCGCCCTCGGCCCGTAGCGCCTTCGCGCGCCGCCCCGCCACCGGGGCGGGCGGCGGACCGGCCATGATCCCTTCCAGCGTGGCGGCGAATGCGGGATCCCGCGCCGCCTGCTCGGCGACCGCGGCGGCGAGCTTCGCCAGGCGTGTCCTGAGGTTCATCACTCCATGTCCAGTCGCGTCAGCAGCTCCTGCGCCAGGTCGATATAGCGCGTCGCGAGGTCGCCGTAGCCGTACTTCTGCTTAAGCGTGCGGCGCTCGGTCTGAAACTCGGCGGCCGCCGCGATCTGGTTGGCTTGGCGGATTACGGTCTCGAACACCGGCGGGTCGCCGCGGCGGCGCAGGTCGCGCGACACGTTGACGTGGATCGTGCTCGCCTCCTGGTACTTGGTGATGACGATGCCCAGCGGCTCGATGTCCTCGGCCACTTCCTTCGAGAAGTTGCCGACGCGGGTGACGATCTGCGGGATGCCGTAGGTCGACAGTACGTCGGGCACGGTTGGGATGATGTAGCCCTCCGAGATGCGCAGGCCGTTCAGGGTGATGATGCCGAGGTTGGGCGGGCAGTCGACCAAAACGATGTCGTAGTCGTCGAGGATCGGCTTCACCGCGAGGCGCAGCAGGTCGATCGGTGTCACCGAGTAGAACTGCCCGGTCGGCGCGCTGGCGAGCTTGTCCTGGACGTCGATCAGATCGAGGCTTGACGGCAGCAGGTCGACCTTCTGCGCGCCCTGCACGTCGGACACGCCCTTCTGTAGCGCCTTTGACAGGTCGAACGATTTGTTGTGCGGGTCGAGCGCGTCCTTGAACAGTGTGGCGAGCGTCCAGCCCTTCTCGTTGATCTCCTTCCAGCGCTTCTCGCCGATCAGGATGGTGGTGGCGTTGGTCTGCGGGTCGAGGTCGATGACCAAGACGCGCTTGCCGAACTGCGAGGCGAGCGTCTCGGCGAGCGCTACGGTGGTCGTCGTCTTGGCGACGCCCCCCTTGAGGTTGATGAGTGAAACGACGCGGGCCATGGGCACCTTCCTTCTCCTGAGCCAGGCGCGGACCTGGGTGGTCCTGAAGACAGGTCCCGCCGCGAGTTCGACGACTGGCTTGGGAAAGTCAGCGAATCGGGTTCTCCAATTCGCAACCGCTTGCCTCGAAACCGCGGCCATCGCCGCAATCTCGTTGACCCCTACCAATTCATCTTGCTCAGCCAGTGACTTGCTCCGCCTGTTTACGATGAACACAGATACTGTGACCATCGTTCACAGTCAAGCAGATTTATCGGCCGAACGTATGAACGTCGACCGCGCCTGGGTAGCGTCATCGTCTTGGCTCGCAGGCCAACTGCGCAGCATCCAGTTGGGCAGGATGTGCTCGCGGTTGAAACAATCGCGTGCCATCTGCGCGCGCTATATATCGTTGAGCGCGACGGTCGGCTGTCTGCAGCTCCAGCCAACAATTTGCGGGCGCACATGGTCAAACTACGCAAACTTCCCGTTGACAATTGTCAACGGTCCTTTATGTAAGCTCCATGCCGCGACCCGTGCACCCTAACAAGGAAATCGAGGCCGCCGTTGCCGAGGCGGAGAGCAAGGGATGGCGCCTAGTCATCTCGAAAGGCCACTCTTGGGGAAAGCTCTTCTGCCCATTCGCCGATCGTTCGGGATGTATGTGGCCTGTTTGGAGCACGCCGAAAAACCCGGAGAGCTTCGCTAAGCAGCTCCGGAAGAAGGTGGCGAAGTGTGCACATGTGGAAGATTGAGAAAGGGACTGCCATGAACAGCTACGAATTCACGATCGTCGCGACCGGCCTCCCCATCGACGGCGATGAGTGGCCGGACCGCTTCTACGAGGCTGGCTGTGACGACGCACTCGTCGGACTGCAGCGCGGCCTCTTCGTCCTCGACTTCGACCGTGAGGCCGACACTCTCACCATAGCGGTTGAGAGCGCATGCTCGGACATTCGCCGCGCCGGCGCCACCATTGTCCGGATCGAGCCGGATCCCCTTGTCAGCGCGAGCGACATAGCGGAGCGAGCCGAGATTACGCGTCAGTCGGTCTCGCTCTATGTGAACGGCGAGCGCGGCGAAGGATTCCCTACGCCCGTCGCGTGTGTCAGCGGCTCACGCCCGCTCTGGAAGTGGAGCGAAGTCGCAGTCTGGTTGCATGCGGCCGGCAAGGTCGAGCAGCCGATCGTCGAGATGGCCCAGCTGATGGACCGCCTAAATGCAGAGGGGCAGTCTATTGGTCAGCCGACAGATGATGAGGCGCCGGCGCCCACAGTCGCGACCGTGCAATCTGAATACGTGAAGGCGGAGTTTTACACGCGGCGGAAGATCGACAGGCCAAAGCTCCGTGTCGAGCAGCTCGGGGGATCGGCACGCCATCGCCGAGGCTTCGACCTTCGGCCATCCATGCTAGTCCAACAAATGGTGCATTGATGTACGTCACCACATTCTATTCCTACAAGGGCGGCGTTGGCCGGACGATGGCGCTCGCCAACGTCGCGGCCCTGCTCGCGCAGGCGGGCAAGCGTGTCCTCATTGTGGACTTCGACTTGGAGGCACCCGGTGTCCCAAGCTACGGGGCACTCAACTGCGCACGTGGCCGTCCCGGGATCGTCGACTACGTCCACCACTATCTGGAGACGTCCGAGTCACCGGATGTAGCTGATTTCATTGTGAAGTGCCCGCTCGACGGGGAGCATGCGGTCTGGGTCATGCCCGCGGGTGACAACACGCAAGCCTCCTACTCGGACCGGTTCGCGAGCATCGACTGGGGCTTCCTCTACGAGCATCAGCACGGCTACGAAATGCTAGAGGATCTGAGGCGTCAGTGGGCCATGCACGAGGCCGGCTTCGATTACGTGCTGATCGACAGCAGGACCGGCAACACCGACATCGGCGGTATCTGCACGAGACAGCTTCCGGACGCGGTCGTGACGATGTTCGTGCCCACCGAGCAGAACATCGATGGCCTCATCCCGATCGTGGGCCAGATCCGAGAGGAGACGATCGATCAAGATCGTCGCATCGAGCTGATCTTCTGCCCGTCGAACATCCCCGACCTGTTTGACGAGGACGACATCTTGGGCAAAGCGCTCAAGAGCGCCGCGCGCCGGTTGGGCTACGGCAATCCGGCCGAACTCGAGCCCCCGGTGACACAGGTCCACCACTGGTCCAACATGGAGCTGCTGGAGCAGCCCCTGATCGTCCTCAGCCGAGGCCAATCAAAGCTCGCCAAGGAGTATGGCGAGCTCAGGACAGCCATCATCGAGCAGAACCCGGTCGATCGCGAAGGCGCAGTGGCCGCACTCAAGCGCTTGCCCCAAATCTTCGAGGCCGCGCGCAAGGCAACGAAGGGGCAAGCAGCGACCAAGGTGATCGAGCGCGCGAATGAGATTGCGCGGCTCCACGAGGGCGACGGCGAGATCGCGTTCATGGCGGCGGGCATCTTCTCCGCGGCTGGCGAGTACGAGCAGGAAGAGCGCACCCTTTCCGACGTAATCCGCGCGGGCATGAAGACCGAGCGGGCGCGGATGCTGCGCGCGATCGCCCGCCTCAACCTCAACAAGAAGGAGGAGGCTCTGGAGGACCTGAAGGCCGTTCTCTCGTCGCCGAGTGGAACCATCTTCGAGTTCAGGCCCGCGGCGCAACTGCTACGTGCGATGGCAGACGATCCCGTTATGGATGCGCTCGCCATCTTCCAGCGGCCAGAAACGAGGCTCAGGTCGAAGATCGTGCTGTCACATCTCCTCATGCAGGATCGGAGTAACCACGACCTCGTCGCCAATGAACTTTTGGCCGCCTCACGCCACGACGAGATGTCCGCGGAGTTGCAGAAGGACGTCAACAACGCGATGATGCTCGCGCTGATTGGCGCAGGCCGCTTCAGCGAGGCGGTGGAGATCGGCAACCGAGAGGACGTAGACGATAACGTCGCGGCGCAGTTCAACCTCGCAATCGCCGAATGGGGCGCGACGGGGGCAGTGCCGACCGACCGCTTCGCGTCTCTCGACGCGCGACTTCCGGCCGACGACGATGGCGATCAAAACCTCCACCAATGCATCGCGCTGGTCCGGGGCATCGTGGGGCGGACCGACGAGGCGCTCCACGAGATCGCTCGCGCCGAGGAGCGGATAACCACGAGCGGTAATGCCTTCAGCTGCTGGACCTTCACCCACCGGTCCGGAGAGGAGTTCTTCGGGGACCTGCAAGAGATGCGGGAAATGTTGCAGATTGGGGAAATTCCCAAGCCGCCGTTTCTTGACCATCTCGATTGACGAGGATTGCCGTTGCACCCGTCGTGAATCGTTCCTACAATCCGTATTGACCGAAACCAACGGCTTCACCGACGGTTAATTGATCTCGTGATAGCCTCAAGCCAGATGGGAGACTGAATATGGTGCATGACTCCGGTGCGGACGCCTGACGACCGCAACAGCGTTCAAGTTCAACAACCCGGCGAGCGATCGCCGGGTTTTATTTTGGATGGCAATCTCCATCTATCCCCGACGGCCATCGGCGTGACTCGACCACCTGTCATCGTGTGATTCTAACCGCGAGGCACCGAAATTCTCCAATGATCTGAGTGCCCAACTTTGTCCCCTGTGGGGCACCACTATCTGAAACCGGCACAAATGCGCGGTTTCATGAGACCCCATAGAGGGCTGTCTGAGAACTGCGCTCACGGTTGGTGCAGGCGCACCAGGAAGCGTGATCATCCCCTCGCCGCGTAACCCTGCGGCTGTTTCGCCGGATCGATGCCTTGCGCCTGTAGCGTCTGTTTAAGCATCTCGCGGACATCAAGGCGATCCGAGGCCCTGATGTTCGCGCCAAAAATGTACCACGCGATATTGACGATCCTATCGTCGCTTTCAGCCTATAATCGCGACAGAACGTAACGCGACAGGCGTTACGCTATCGCTGGCAGGCCGGCCAAATGCTTCTCCAGCGTGATCGGATAGTCACGAACCCGCACGCCGGTCGCGTTGTAGACGGCGTTGGCGATCGACGGCGCCACGCCCGACAATCCGAGTTCGCCGACGCCCTTCGCCTTGACCGGCGACATCGTGGCATCGACCTCTTCGATGAAATAGGCGTCCAGATGCGGAACGTCGGCGTGGACGGGCACTTCGTAGCCGGCAAGGTCGTGATTGACGAAGAAGCCGAAGCGGGTGTCGACCGCCATCTCTTCCATCAGCGCGGCACCGATTCCCATCGTCATGCCGCCGACCACCTGGCTACGCGCGGTCATGGGGTTCAGGATGCGTCCGGCGGCGCAGACCGCCAGCATCCGCCGGACCCGGACGATGCCGGTATAGGCGTCCACCGCGACTTCGGCAAAATGCGCGCCGACGGTCTGCTGCGCATAGCGACTGGCGAGATCGCCATATTCCATCGCGTCCTCGGCGACGATGTCGCCGTCCCTCGCGGCGTCGGCCAGCGGCACTGACCGGCCCGCCGAGACGACCCGCCCGTCCGCGAACGTCACGTCCGCGGTGTTGAAGCCCAGCCGCTGCGCGACCAGCGCGCGCAGTTTCGCACAGGCGGCATAGACCCCCGCGGTCGCCGATGCGGCGCCCGCCTGACCGCCCGAACCGGGGGTGACCGGGAATGTGGAATCGCCCAGCCTCGCGGTGACGCGGTCGAGCGGTACGCCCATCATCTCGGCGGCGGTCTGCGCGACGATCGTGTAGCTGCCCTGGCCGATGTCGGTCATGTCGGTTTCGACCGTGACGTGGCCGTCCTTGCCGAGCCGCACGCGTGCGCCCGCCTTCATGATCGGCGCACCGCGGATTGCACTCGCCATGCCCATGCCGATCAGCCACTTGCCGTCGCGCCGACTGCCCGGCTTCGCCTGCCGCGCGCCCCAACCAAACTTTTCCGCGCCTTCGGTCAGGCACTGGATGAACGGCCTAGTCGAGAAGCGGCGCTCGGGCTTTTCGGGGTCGACCTGGGTGTCGTTGGCGATGCGCAGCGCGACGGGGTCCATGCCCAGCCTTTCGGCCAGCTCGTCCATCGCCACTTCCAGCGCCATCATCCCCGGCGCCTCGCCCGGCGCGCGCATCGCATTGCCCTCCGCCAGGTCGAGCGTCGCGAGATAACGGCGCAGCAGGCGGTTTTCGCCCGCGTACATCAGCCGGGTGGGAAGCGTGCACGGCTCGGTCCGGCCGCCGGGCAGATTGCCGGACCAGCAGTCGTGGCCGATGGCAAGCAGCCGCCCGTCCTTCGCCGCGCCCAGCCGGACCCGCTGAATCGTCTTGGGGCGATGGATGGTGTTGTTGAACATGATCGCGCGTTGCAGCACCACCTTTACAGGACGGCCCGACACCCGCGCAGCAATCGCGGCAAGCGCAAGATCGCTCTGCGTCGTGCCCTTGCCGCCGAAGCCGCCACCGATGAAAGCGGAGTGGAGCCGGATATTCTCCCGCGGCGTTCCGATGATGAGGCCAAGGTCGCGGCATCCCCAGTCCATCGACTGAATCGCGGTCCAGCACGTCAGCCGGTCGCCATCCCAGCGCGCGATGGTGGCGTGCGGCTCCATCATCGCATGGGCCTGATCGGGAACGGCGTAGGTTTCGTCTACCGTGACCGGCGCGTCCGCGAACGCGGCGGCGAAGGCACCGACCGAAACCTCGGACGCGCCGCCGAACGGCTCCTGCGCCGCGATCGGGGCCGATGGCTTCTGCGCGACGAGATCGAACTGGCCCTTGGCCCGCGCGTAATCGATTCGGACCAGTGCGGCGGCGGCGCGTGCCTGTTCGAACGTGTCGGCGACGACGACGGCCACCGCCTGGTGATAATGATCGACCATCGGCCCCGCCAGGACGCGCTGCACGTAGAACTTGCCGACGCCGACGGGGCCGGCATTCTCGTGCGTGACGACCGCACGGACGCCGGGTGCGGCGCGGGCGGCGGCGGTGTCGATCGCGGTGATCCGACCCTTCGCGATCGCTGCGCCCAGAATATAGCCATAGGCCGCATCGGGCGCGGCATCGTGATGCTCGGCGGCGTAGCGCGCGGTGCCGGTGGCCTTGAGCGGCCCCTCCACGCGCGGATGGGCGCGGCCGACCACGTCCAGCCGGTCGATCGGCGTCGTGCCGGCGGGGGTGTCGAACTTCATGGCGTCGTCTCCAGTTCGGCCAGGAAGGCGTCGTGCGTCAGCGGGCGGGAGAACATAGGGAAGGTTTTCGTCACCGACGCCGCCTGTTCCTCGGCGCTCAGCGTCGCGGTGCAATCGGTCAGCGAGACCACGCGGAAGCCGCGCTCATAGGCCGACCGCATCGTCGATTCGACGCAGCAGTTAGTCAGGAAACCAGCGATCGCCAGATCGGTGATGCCGCGCTGGCGCAGGATG
The DNA here is from genome assembly GCF_001421915.1 of Sphingomonas sp. Leaf62. NCBI lineage: Bacteria > Pseudomonadati > Pseudomonadota > Alphaproteobacteria > Sphingomonadales > Sphingomonadaceae > Sphingomonas > Sphingomonas sp. Leaf62. Next base: position 27,335 of record NZ_LMLN01000003.1, read on the forward strand.
AAATCGATGTTCGTGCTGGCGAAGCAATCCAGCCCGCGCTTGCCCTCGATCACGATGTCGCCGTCGACCGGGGCCATCGGGGCGGCGATCTCCGCACCCCAGCTGCCCTTGCGGAACGCCTGCGCCTGCACGATCCCGGCGAGGATGCCGTAAGCGTCGGCGGGGATCTCGGGATAGCCGTCGGCGAAACCGATCGGCGCGTGCATCACTGTGACGCCGCGATCGCGGGCGGCGGTTGCGACCGCGCGGCTGTGCGCCAGCATGTCGGTGTCGGCCATCACCGCCTTCACTGCATCATGCTGGACGCCGCCTTCGCTCACGAAGTCGTTCTGATACTCGATCAGCAATAGGGCGGTCTTTTCGGGTGTCATCTTGCATTCTCCCATTTGGCCCGTTCCGAAGGTGGCTCACGCCACCGCCGGTAACCGGTCGAGATGCTTGTCGAGCGTCAGCGGATAATCGCGCAGGCGCACGCCGGTCGCGTTGTACATGGCGTTGGCGACCGCCGCGCCGACGCCGCACAGGCCGAGTTCGCCGATACCCTTGGCCTTCATCGGATTGGCCTTGTCGTCGGCCTCGTCGAGGAAGATCACCTCCTGGTGCGGGATATCGGCATGGACCGGGACCTCGTAGCTGGCGAGATCGTGGTTGACGAAGAAGCCGAAGCGCCTGTCGACCGCCAGTTCCTCCATAAGCGCCGACCCGACGCCCATCGTCATCGCGCCGATCACCTGGCTGCGCGCGGTCTGCGGATTAATGATCCGCCCTGCGGCGCACACCGCCAGCATCCGGCGCAGCCGGGTCGCGCCGGTGTACATGTCCACGCCGACCTCCACGAAATGCGCGCCGAACGTGGACAGCTGCCATGTCTTGTCGAGCGTGCCAAACTCGATCTTGTCCTCGGCCACCAGCTCCCCTGCGGCGGCGGCGCGACGCAGGTCTGCGGACCGGTTGCCGCTGATCACCTTGCCGCCCTCGAACGCTACGTCGGCCGAATTATAGCCAAGCCGCTGGGCCACGGCCTCGCGCAGCTTGACGCAAGCGGCATAGACGCCCGCGGTCGCATTGGCCGCACCGAACTGGCCACCCGATCCGGCGGAAACCGGAAAAGCGGAACTGCCGAGCTTCACGATCACGGATTCGAGCGGCACGCCCATCATCTCCGCGGCAGTCTGCGCGATGATCGTATAGCTGCCGGTGCCGATGTCGGTCATATCGGTCTCGACTGTGACGACACCGTCCCGGCCCAGCCGGACGCGCGCGCCCGATGGCATATTCATGTGATTGCGGAAGGCGGAGGCTACACCCATGCCGACCAGCCATTTGCCGTCGCGGACCTGCGCGGGCTGGGCCTTGCGACGCGACCAGCCGAACTGCTGCGCGCCTTCGGTCAGACAGCGGACGAGCTGGCGCTGCGAGAAACGCCGCTTGGGGTCCTTGGGGTCGACCTGCGTGTCGTTCTTCACGCGAAAGGCGATCGGATCCATGCGGAGCTTCTCGGCCATCTCGTCCATCGCGACTTCCAGCGCCATCAGGCCCGGGGCCTCACCCGGCGCTCGCATCGCATTACCCTCGGGCAGGTCGAGCACGGCAAGACGCATCGACGTCAGCCGATTGGCACCCGCATAGAGCAGCTGCGTCTGCAGCACCGCGGCTTCGGGACCGCCGTTGGGCTGATCGCCCGATCCGCTTTCATGCGCGATCGCGGTGATCGTCCCGTCCCGGGTCGCACCGATGCGGATGCGCTGGCGCGTGGCGGGGCGATGCGTCGTGTTGTTGGCCATGAACGGCCGGCTCATCGCGACCTTCACCGGGCGACCGGCAGCCTTGGCGCCGAGCGCCGCCAGCACCGCGTCGCTGCGCAGGAACAGTTTCCCACCAAAACCGCCACCGACATAGGGCGACAGAAACGTCACCTTGTCCTTCGGTATGTTTAACGTGGTGGCGAGATCGGTGCGGCCCCAGTCGATCATCTGGTTCGACGTCCACACGGTCAGTGCGTCGCCGTTCCACGCGGCGATCGAGGCGAACGGCTCCATCATCGCATGGCTGTGATCCGGCGTCGTATATTCGGCGTCGAGCGTGACCGGCGCGGACGCGAAGGCCGCTTCGAACGTGCCGACCCGGTCCTCGCCCTTGCCGGGCTTGTCCGCATCGGTCAGCGGGGCCGACTTCAACGCGGCGTCGAGGTCGAACCGACCCTTTCCACGGGCATAGTCGACGCGGACGAGGCCGGCCGCCGCGCGCGCCTGTTCGAACGTCTCGGCGACCACGACCGCGACCGCCTGATGGTAATGATCGACATCGGGTCCGGCCAGCAACTTGACGGTGTTGTACTTGCCCTTGCCAAGCTTGCCCACGTCGGCCGCCGTCACGATTGCGATTACGCCGGGTGCGGCCTTCGCCGCGGCGGTGTCGACCGTGCTGATGCGTCCCTTGGCGACGGCGGCACCGACAACATAGCCGTACGCGGCGTTCTCGATCTCGCCGTGACGTTCATAGGCATAGGGTGCCAGCCCGGTGGTCTTGAGCGCGCCGTCGATGCGGGTCTGCGCGCGCCCGACGACCTTCATCCGGTCGATCGGGTTGGCGACCGCGGGTGTTTCGAATTTCATGAGCCTATGCCTTCGCTTCGGCGAGGACCGAGGCCAGCGCGCGGGTGGCAAGTGGCAGCTTGAACGCATTGTCTTTGGTCGGCGTCGCGCCCTGGAACGCGCGCGCGGTCACCGCTGCGGCACCGCGTGGCAGCAGCGCATCTGCCGCCTCGACACGCCACGGTTTCGGCGCCACGCCGCCGAACGCAACACGCCCGGTGCCGTCGGCCTGAATCACCGCCGCGACCGATACCAGCGCATAGGCATAGGACGCGCGGTCGCGTACCTTTTCGTAGAAATGCTTGCCGCCGAGCGGTCGGGGCAGGGTCACCGCGGTGATCAGTTCGCCCTGCTTCAGCACGGTATCCTGCTGGGGCGTGTCGCCCCACAGCCGATGGAAGTCGGCGATCGGGATCGAGCGGCGCTGGCCGGTTGCGTCCACCGTCTCGATCACCGCGTCGAGCACACGCATTGCTACCGCCATGTCGCCCGGGAACGTCGCGATGCACCTGTCGCTGACGCCGATCACGCCCAACTGGCGCGAATAGCCGCCGATCGCGGCGCATCCCGAACCCGGCTTTCGCTTGTTGCACGCCATGTTGGTGTCGTAGAAATAGGGGCAGCGTGTCCGCTGGAGCAAATTGCCCGCGGTCGACGCCTTGTTGCGCAACTGGCCCGAGGCGCCCGCGACGATCGCGCGGGTCAGAACGCCGTAGTCGCGCCGGATGCGCTCGTCGGCGGCGAGATTGGTATTGGTCACCAGTGCGCCGATGCGGAGACCGCCGTCAGCGGTCGCCTCGATCGTGTCGAAGCCGATATCCTGCACGTCGACCAGATGCGTCGGCGTCTCGACCTCGATCTTCATCAGGTCGAGCAGGTTGGTCCCGCCCGCAATGAACTTGGCGGCAGGGTTGGCGGCCACGGCGCGCGCTGCGCCACGGGCATCCTTGGCGCGTTCATAGGTGAAAGCTCTCATGCTTTTGCTCCCGCGACTTCGGCCATGGCCTCGGCGATGTTGGAATAGGCACCGCAGCGGCAGATGTTGCCGCTCATCCGCTCACGCATCTCGACGTTCGTCGCGGTCGGCCTGCTCATCAGGTCGCCCTGCGCGTGACTGGGAACACCGCGCTTGATCTCGTCGAGCACCGCGACTGCGGAACAAATCTGCCCCGGCGTACAATAGCCGCACTGGTAGCCGTCGTGCTTGATGAAGGCCGCCTGCATCGGGTGCAGCTTGTCCGGTGTGCCCAACCCCTCGATCGTCGTGATTGCGTCGCCGTCGTGCATGACCGCCAGGCTTAGGCAGGAATTGATGCGTACGCCGTCGACCATCACTGTGCAGGCACCGCACTGGCCATGATCGCAGCCCTTCTTGGTGCCCGTCAGCTGCAGATGCTCGCGCAGCGCGTCGAGCAGGGTCGTGCGCGGATCAAGATCCAGTTCCCGCTTTTCTCCGTTGACCTCGAACCGCACGGGCACGGTCGCGGTCGCTTCCGGCGGGGGTGGTGATGCGGCGAGCGCGCTTCCCGGTGAAGCGACGACCACGGCAGTCGCCGCGCTGCCGGCCAGCAGACCGCGTCGTGAAAGCTCAATTTCTGATGTGCGGGGCATGGATTTTGCGCTCCTTTGGCCCCAACGGGCACCTGCGATAGAATTTCGATCTGCGTCATTGCCGTGGGACCGTCTTAACGTGTCAGCCGCCGCTATAGTGCGTGCGCAGTATTCAACGAGGCGGTGAGTGCTGCTCAACTTCATGCGAGGCTGCGGGAGGGGCCGCAGGATGCTCAATTGCCCTTCTTGATCTGCACCGTGACCGACCCGGGCGTATCGAACATGCTCGCGTCGCCGTTGACCCGTCCGAGAACGACGATCCCAGGCGATGGAACACGGCCATTTCGGTAATAGATGACGAAATCATTCGTGCCCCACAGCCCGATCGTTCCGGCCGAGAAGTCGGTCTGCCGCGAGCCGTTAGGCAAAGGTGCAGGCAACGGTCCTGTCTTCTCTTGTCGGAGATGATCGCGCATCTCGATGGTGAGCGGGAGCCTGGCCAGCAGCGCCCGCGTGGCGGGACTATCGACGAGGTCGGCAGTGATCCGGCCTCGTTCGGAGGATATCACGATGCCTCTGCCTACGACCGCACGCGTCGCCGACGAGGTATCGCTATCGCTGTTCTCCACCGCCGTGCCTCCGCTAATTGTGTTGGGTGCATCACTGAAGCGGTCCTCGGCGCCACACCCGGATGCCAGACTGCCCGTCACGATCAGCATCGCCATCTTCATCCCGATTTTCACTGTCGCCGCCTTCCACAAATGCGTTTGCGGGCATTTCCACGCGGATGATGGAAGCCGGATCGATCTCGGCACCCATCGGTCCTGCGGAGTTCACGGCTTGCCGCTGTCCGTGCCGGGACCGGCGCGATATTGCGCGTCGGTCACCTGCTCCATCCACTTGACCGGCGAGCCGTTCAGCGATTCCTGGATCGCGATATGGGTCATCGCCTGCGTGGGGGTGGCGCCGTGCCAGTGCTTGCGATCGGGCGGACACCACAGCACGTCGCCCGCCTGAAACTCGATCGTCGGACCGCCTTCGACCTGCGTCCACCCGACCCCTTCCGTCACAATCAGCGTCTGACCGAGTGGATGGGTATGCCACGCGGTACGAGCGCCGGGCTCGAAATGGACCGTCGCGCCGCCGACCCGGGAGGGCGAGGGACGCTGGAACTGCCCGCTGATAGTCACCTTGCCGGTGAAATACTCCGGCGAGCCGTCGGTCGTCTTTTGATCGGCCTTGCGCGTGACTTCCATGGTGGATCTCCTGTCCTGGGCCTGAGCAGAGTGCGAAATGGTCATTGTCATGATTGCCAGCATTACGCCGCGGATGGTCGTCGAACCGATGGTCCTCATTGCGTCATCGCCCTTGCGAAAATTGTTGCTGTGGAAGGGTTCTCGGTCGGTGTGCATCAGAACGTTGCCGTGGATGACCGGTCGGTGGTCCTGCTTCCGGCGTGGCCGAGCAGTGCCGAGCCAAGAAGAACCAGCGCCGCGGCAAGGAAGGTGGCGCTTGGTCCGAAAGCATCGAACAGCAGGCCCCCCCCGGCGGCCCCCAGCGTGATCGCAAGCTGCACCACGGCGACCATCAGCCCGCCCGCCGCTTCCGCATCCTCGGGCAGCGTGCGGCTCAGCCATGTCCACCAAGCCACCGGCAGTGCGGTGCCGACGAAGCCCCACGCGCCCAGCAGCAGAGCGACGGCGACGGGGATAGAACCAAGCGCGATCAGGGCGAATGCGATCCCCGCCATGATGACCGGAGCCGCGACCAACGTAACCGACAGGTTCCAAGCGACGAAGCGGCCGATCAGCCAGGTGCCCGCAAGGCCTGCCGCGCCCATGCCGAGCAGCATGGCCGAGAGGAGCGAGACGCTGACGCCCGTGACCTGCTCGAGGAACGAACGAAGATAGGTGAACAGCGCGAACTGCCCCATGAACAGCAGGCCGACCGCGGCCATGCCGATCCGCGCTTCGGGCCGACGCAGCACACCGAGCGAACCGGTCGCACCGGACGCGCGCCTGGGGGGCATCGACGGCAGCGTCGCCCACTGCCACGCAAACGTCGCGACGGCGAGCGGGACAACGATGAAGAATGCGCCGCGCCAACCGATATACTGGCCCAGGAAGCTGCCGAGCGGGGCGGCGATCGTCGTCGCCAGCGCGTTGCCGCCGTTCAGCAGGGCCAGTCCCTTGGGCACCTGTTCGGTCGGCACGAGGCGCATGACCGTCGCCGTCGACATCGACCAGAACCCGCCGATGGCGATGCCGAGCAGCGCGCGGCCGGCGACCAGCACGAGGTAGGTGGGCGCGAACGCCACCGTCAGTCCGGAGACCAGCATCAACAGGGTTAGGCCGAGCAGCAGATGGCGTCGGTCCACACCCGCTGCCAGCGACGCAATCGTCAGGCTGGTCACGACCGCGAAGATGCCGGACACTGAAATGGCCTGCCCAGCCGCCCCTTCCGTGACTCGCAGGTCGGCCGCGATCGGCGTCAGGATGCTGACCGGCATGAATTCGGACGCGATCAGCGTGGACACGCACAAGGTGAGCGCCAGCACCGCACCCCAGCGCGCCGTTGATGCCGCCGGCGGGAGATGCCGGGCGTCGGTGTTTGCCATGCTGGTCATGCCTGTGTCCCTCTGGTCCTGTCGGGCCTTCGAGACACGATTATGGGGGCGGGAGCGGCACAGGGTTAGCGGGCGTCTGATCCATGCCACGATGAGCAAGGCTCATCATCGCGGCCGGTCATGACCCCATCGGATGGATTTCCCTGATGAGCTCGATGAGCAGGCGAAGCCCCGTCGGCACCTGCCGCCGGCCCGAATAATAGATATGAAAGCCCGGGCCGGTTGATACCCAGTCCTCAAGGACGGCGTGCAACTCGCCGCTGTTCACGAGTGATGCGACCGTGGGTTCGGGAAGATACGCCAGCCCGACGCCGCGCCGGACGAGGCTCAGCCCGAACTGGGTCTCATCGAAGGTGATCGGCCCCGGAACGTCCAGCTCGAACGCCTCGCCCTCCTTGTCGAACTCCCAGCGATAGATGCTGCCGTCGCCCAGCCGAATCCGCAGGCAGCGGTGTTCCTTCAGTTGAAGCGGATGCGTGGGGACACCGTGCTTCGCCAGATAGGCTGGAGAGCCGACGACGACCCAACGGATATCAGGCGACAGTCTTTGAGCGATCATGTCCTCGGGGACGGTGCCGCCATAACGAATGCCGGCATCGGCCCCTTCCGAGATGACATCGACCAGATGGTTGGTGACGGCCACGTCGATCTGGATATCGGGATACCGCTCCACGAAGATCGGCAGGACCGGACCCAGCAGCAGCGTGGCGGCATGTTCGAGGATGTTCAGGCGGATGCGACCGGAGGGCTCGTCACGGTAGCGGTTGAGGGCCTCCGCGGCGGATCCGATTGCCTCGAACGGCTCGACGATCTTGCCCAGAAGCTCCTCTCCCGCGGCCGTCAGCGTGACGCTTCGGTTGGTCCGGTTCAGCAGCCTGACGCCGAGCCGGGTTTCGAGGCCCTTGAGCGAATGGCTGAGCGCCGAGGCGCTGACGCCAAGATCGAGGCCGGCACGCCGAAAGCTGTGATGGTTGGCGATCGCCAGGAAATAGCTGAAATCGGCAAGGTCGGTGCGGCTGATCTTCATGGCCGCATCCTGCCCGCTATGCCCATCGGTGGCAATTTGCGTCGGGCGATCGGCGAAAACCGTCCTGCGAAAGGCGCCGTCGCGTCAGCATATTCCAGCCGCAGCCCCCACTTTCGCCCGGCCCGGCGATCCACGAGGCCTTCATCTTCGGCCGTCCCTCGGGACGCAAATTCTCCAATGATCTAAGTGCCCAGCTTTGTCCTCTATGGGGCACCACCTCCCGATAACAATTTCTGACACTCGCTGCCGAGCGTGCGTTCGAATGGCACATTTTTAGGGTCCTGCCTGCGGCGGCTTTGCACAGGAGGTGGGTGGCGACGCTTCGCCTAACTTGTATCGCTGCGATCGTTGTGGCCCTGAACTAACGCAAATTCAGCTCGTGCGTGATCGGCGGCCAATGATGGGCGGTTCGCACCCTGAAGGTTGCTATCGACGCAAGGAATTACCTGCTCCCCAATCAGACACGCCCCGGCTTTCACCGGGGCGCTTCCTGTCCAACAAACCGGCAGGGTCCTGCCCCGCCGACCCGCAATCAGTACATGTGCTGGCCGCCGTTGATGCTGAGCGTCGAGCCGGTGACGAACCCGCCCTCTTCCGAACACAGGAAAGCGACGCCGCGCGCGATTTCGCTCGCCTGACCCAGCCGGCCGACGGGAATCTTCGCCACGATCTTTTCGAGCACGTCGGCCGGCACTGCCGCGACCATGTCGGTGTCGATATAGCCCGGAGCGATCGCGTTGACGGTCACGCCGAACCGTGCGCCTTCCTGCGCCAGCGCCTTGGTGAAGCCGTGAATACCCGACTTGGCGGCGGCATAGTTGACCTGACCATATTGGCCGGCCTGCCCGTTGATCGAACCAATGTTGACGATACGGCCCCATTTGCGGTCCCGCATGCCGGGAAAGGTCGCCTTGGCTAGGTTGAAGCAACCGCCAAGGTTCGTGCGGATCACGTCGTCCCACATGTCGTAGGTCATCTTGAGCAAGGTACCGTCGCGAGTGATGCCCGCATTGTTGACGACAATGTCGACCGGACCGACCGCTTCCTCGATCGCCTTCACGCCCGCCTGCGTCGCATCGAAATCGCCCACGTCGAACTTGAACGCAGCGATGCCGGTACGGTCGCTGAATGCCTTCGCCTTTTCGTCGTTGCCGGCATAGTTTGCCGCGACGGTGACTCCCATGTCCTTCAGCGCGAGGCTGATCGCCTCGCCGATGCCGCGCGTGCCGCCGGTGACGATCGCTACCCGTGCCATGCATTCTCTCCTACGACTGTTTGGTCCCTGCTAGGCGGGGTCGATCCAGCCCGCAAGTTCGCGTGCGATAATGTTGCGCAACATTTTATTGCCTGTGGGCTCGGCGTTCAGACAAGGAAGATAGGCAAAATCGGTGCCGCCCGCTGCTTCGAAGCTTTCGCGACCACGGATCGCCAGTTCCTCCAACGTCTCCAGACAGTCCGCCGAAAAGCCGGGCGCAAAGATCGCGACGCGGCGCTTGCCGGCCTTCGCAAGTTCGACCAGCGTTTCGTCGGTGGCCGGGCCGAGCCATTTCGCCGGGCCGAAGCGCGACTGGAAGGCGATGGTCAGCGGCCGGCCTAGTGCTTCGGACACCAGCCGCGCCGTCTTCTGGCAGTGACAGTGATAGGGGTCGCCGAGTGCCAGCGTGCGCTTGGGCATGCCGTGGAAGCTGGCGACGATCGCATCGGGTTCGAAGGCGAGCTTGGCCAGATCCTCGCGCAGGGTCGTCACCAGTGCGTCGATATACAACGGATCGTCGTAATAGGGCGGCAAGGTGCGGATCGCCGGTTGCCAGCGCAACGTCGCGAGATGGGCAAACGCCTTGTCGTTGGCGGTAGCGGTCGTTGCTGCGCAATATTGCGGGTAGAGCGGTGCCAGCAGGATACGGTCGCACCCTTGTTGCCGCATCGTTTCGATCCGGCTGGCGATGGAGGGGTTGCCGTAGCGCATGGCCCAGTCAATGATGACTTCTTCACCGAACGCGCCTTGCATCGCATCCGATTGTGCGCGGGTGATAGCGGCGAGCGGCGACCCCCGTTCGCTCCACACCTGTTGATAGGCATGGGCCGACTTCTTCGGCCGGGTGTTGAGGATGATGCCGCGCAGGATCGGCTGCCACGCGATCGCCGGCAGTTCGACCACGCGCCGGTCGGACAGGAATTCGGCGAGATAGCGCTTCACCGATCGCGGCGAGGGATCGTCGGGCGTGCCGAGGTTCATCAGCAATACGCCGACGCGGCGCTTGGGAATGGCGGGGTGATTCGACGGCAGGTCCATGGGGCCACGTAACGCGCGACCGGCCCCAAGGTGGCAAGCCCTTTCGTCAGAGCAGCGGCAGCGTCCGGTAGCGCCGTCCGGTCGCGGCGTGGAGCGCGTTGGCGATGGCGGGGGCGACGACCGGCACGGCCAGTTCGCTGACGCCGCCGGGATCGCCGTCCGATTCGATCAGTTCGACCATGATGTCCGGCACATCGGCCAGCCGGGGCAGGTGCAACCCGCCAAAGCCCCGCACATCGGGCAGGTTCGCATCGAACCCGGTCGCGGCACCGGTCGCCTGCGCCATCCCGAAGATCAGCCCGCCCTCGATCTGTTGCCGGACGAGATCGGGGTTCACGACCCGGCCGCAATCGACCGCAACGACCAGCCGGTCGACCTTCACCCGCCGATCATCGCCGATATGCGCCTCCGCCATGCACGCGATCGCCGATCCGCGCATCCGGTGGCAGGCGATGCCCTGCGCGCTGCCCGGCACCCCGCCCTGCCAGCCACCCATGGTCGCGACCGTCGACAGGCAGCGGGCCAGCGCCACGTCGCCGCCGAGCATCGCGATGCGGAACGAATGCGCCTCCATCCCGGCGAACCCGGCCAGTTCGTCGAGGAAGCATTCGGTGAAGAAGGCGGTGTAGCTATGCGCGCCCGAACGCCACCAGCCGGCGGGCAGGCCGAGATCGGCGGGATGATGATCGACCGCGACATTGCCGACGCCGTAGGCCGGCACCGCGCCCTCGGTCGCCAGCGCATCGCCGCGGTCGCCGGGCAATGCCATGCCGAGCGAAGCGGCGACGTCGCCGCCCAGCAGCAATCGCGCCAGATCGCGCCCGGTGCGCGGCGCGGCGATCTGCGCGCGCCAGCCGAGGATGCGACCGCCTCGGCCCAGCCGGGCGGTCATCCGCGCGGCAGCGGGCGTGCGATAACGATCGGCCAGACAATCCTCGCCCCGCGACCAGGTCAGTTGCACCGGCCGTTCCAGCCGGCGCGCCAGCACCGCCACCTGTTCGGCGGCGCGGTGGTCGAGATTGGCCCCGAACGATCCGCCGGCGATGGTCGGGTGCAGGACGACGCGGTCCTCGCCGATACCGATCGCGCGCGCGGCGGCGGCGCGGGCCAGCGTCGGCGCTTGCGTAGGCATCCACAGCGTCAGCAAGCCGTCATTCCATTCGGCGGTCGCACAGGTCGGTTCGATCGCGGCATGGAGCGCGGCGCGCACGCGATAGGTCGCGGTCTGGGTCCGCCCGCCGGTGAATGCCGCATCGATATCGCCCGCCTCCTGCACCCGCGCGCCCTCCCCCGCCAGCGCAGCATCGAGCGCGGCGGCGATCGAGCGGTCGTCGATCAGCCCATGGGTTTCGAAGCGCGGTGCCATCGCATCGACCGCGCGATTGGCCGCCCACCAGGTCGTCGCGGCGGCGGCGACCCAGCGATCGGTTTCGATCACGCTGACCACGCCCGACACCGCCTCCGCCGCCGGTTTGTCGGCGCCCAGCAGCTTCGCGTCGCCGATCGGTCCCTGCCGGATCGAGGCGAAGACCATGCCGGGCTTGCGCACGTCGCCGGCGAATGTCGCGCTGCCATCGACCTTCGCCGGGGCGTCGAGCCGGGGGGCCGGCCTGCCGGTCAGCCGTTTGTCGTCGCCGGTCCGCAAGGGAAGCTCGCCCCCCGGCAGGCTCTCGCGCGCCGCGCGTTCGGCCAGCACGCCGAAGCGTTCGCGGCGGTCGCCCATCACGACGAAGCCATCGGCGGTGCCGCAACTGCGCCAGTCGCCGTCCCAGCCGCGCGCCGCCGCCTTGCACAACAACACCCGCGCCGCCGCCCCCGCCGCGCGCAGCGGCGCTTCGAACCGGCGGACCGAGGTCGAGCCGGCGGTCAGCATCAACGCGATCCGCTCGGCATGGGTCGCGCGCGTCGCTTCGGGAAGCAGCGCCAGCGCGTCGCCGAACAGGATGCCGGCGGCCAGCGGATTGGCGTAGAGCGGGTTGATCGGTGCCGCCTCGACCGCGACCGTTCGCCAGTCGGCCCCCAGTTCGTCGGCCACGATCTGCGGCAATGCGGTGTAGACGCCCTGCCCATGCTCGGTCTGCGGCACCGCGACGGTCACCTGTCCGTCGCTGCCGATCTTCAGATAGGCACCGAACACCGTCTCACCCGCCGCCGCGGCAAGGTTGACGCCGTAGCGACGCGGCCACAGCCCCCATGCGACGATCAGTCCGACCCCGGCACCGCCGCCGATCAGCAGGTTGCGGCGGGTGATGGTCGGACGTTCGGAAGCTGCCATAGGGAAGGCCGTAGCAAATCCTCCCCGGCACGGGGAGGGGGACGTAGCGGCGATCAGCGGCTTGCCGGGGGCAAGTCGCAGCCGCGAAGTCGGCTCGCAAGGCGAGCCGTGGGCGGAGCATGGTGGGGGGGGG
>NZ_LMLN01000003.1:39849-98463 GCF_001421915.1 Sphingomonas sp. Leaf62
CTGGTCCCCCTCCCCGTGCCGGGGAGGATCGGGTGTTCCCCTGCACGCGCTTCCCCGATATTACCCGCCGCCACACAGCCGGAGCGTTCCCTTGATCCTTTCCACCCTCGCCGCTGCGACCGGCGATATCGGCATGGCCGCGGGCCATATCCGCTACAGCGATCTGGGGCTGGACCCGGTCGCACTGAACCTCGGCTTCTTTCAGCTCAAATGGTATTCGCTAGCCTATATCACCGGCATCCTCGCCGGCTGGTGGTATATGCTCAGGCTCCTCGACCAGCCCGGCGCGCCGATGGCGCGGCGGCATGCCGACGATCTTGTCTTCTATGCGACGCTCGGCATCATCCTCGGCGGGCGGATCGGCTACGTCCTGTTCTATGCGCCGGAAATGATTACCGACCCGATCAAGATCCTGCGCCTGTGGGATGGCGGCATGTCGTTCCATGGCGGGATGGTCGGCCTGATTCTCGGCATCTGGTGGCTGTCGCGCAAACACGGCCTGCGCGCGCTTCGCGTCACCGACTATGTCACCTGCGTCGCGCCGATCGGCCAGTTTCTCGGCCGGCTCGCGAATTTCGTGAATGGCGAGCTGTGGGGCAAGCCCAGCGACGCACCATGGGCGATCGTGTTCCCGCGCACCGTCGCCGGTGGTCTCGATCCGGCGCGTCACCCCAGCCAGCTGTATGAGGCGATGGGCGAAGGGCTGATCCTGTTCCTGATCCTCGCCTTCCTCTTCTGGCGGACCGATGCGCGGTACAAGCCGGGCTTCCTGCTCGGCACCGGCATGGCCGGGTTCGGCGTGGCGCGGTTCGTCATCGAATTCTGGCGCGAACCCGATGCCCAGCTGGTCGAATTCGCACAGGCGACCGGGCTGCATATGGGCCAGTGGCTGACCCTGCCGATGATCGCGGTCGGCGCGTACCTGATGGCGACCGCCAAGAAGCGCCGCGTCCGCGTGGAGCCGATTGCGGGCACGGAGAGCGTGGCATGAAGCTCCTCCCCGGCACGGAGCATCGGGTCGGCCATGCCCCGCATGGCCGAGGATCGTCCGGGGGACGATCCGACCCGATGCTGGGGACCATGCGCAGCATGGTGGAGGGGGTTCGCCTGCTCCACCACGGCTGCGTCTGCGGATACCCCCCTCCACCGTCCTGCGGACGGTCCCCCTCCCCGCGCAGCGGGGAGGATTTCGCATGACCGACGCCGCCCTGCCCGAACGCCTCGCCCGCGCGATCACGCTGGCCGGGCCGATCAGCCTCGCCCAGTTCATGGGGGCGGCCAACGCCCATTATTATGCCACGCGCGACCCGCTCGGCGCGAAGGGCGATTTCACGACCGCGCCCGAAATCAGCCAGATGTTCGGCGAGCTGATCGGCCTGTCGCTGGCCGACGGGTGGGATCGCGCCGGGCGACCTGCGGCGCGCTATGTCGAATTCGGTCCGGGTCGCGGCACCCTCGCCGCCGATGCGCTCCGTGCCATGGCATCGGCGGGCTGTACCCCCGGCGTCCATTTCGTCGAGACCTCGCCGACGCTGCGGGCCGAACAGGCGAAACGCGTGCCGCAGGCCGAATGGGCGATGGACGGGGTCGGCCTGCCCGACGACGGAGCGCTGCTGGTCGTCGCCAACGAATTTTTCGACGCGCTGCCGATCCGGCAACTCGTGAAGACGGCGGAGGGCTGGCGCGAACGGCTGGTCGCGTGTCAGGATACGCTGTTCCTGCCGATCGTCGGCACGCGTGGTTTCGACCCGATCATCCCCCCGCATCTGCAGGGGGCGCCGCTCGGCTCGGTCCTCGAAACCGCCCCGGCCGCCGTCGCCATCCTGCGCCAGCTGGCCAAGCGGATCGTCGCGCAGGGCGGCTGCGCGCTCATCATCGACTATGGCTATAGCGGCCCGGCGATCGGCGACACGTTGCAGGCGGTGCGCGGGCACGGCTTCGTCAACCCGTATGAAAACCCGGGCGAGCAGGACCTGACCGCGCATGTCGACTTCGCGACGCTCGCCGAAGCCGCGCGGGCCGAGGACGCTATGGCCTATGGCCCGGTCGAACAGGGCGCGCTGCTGAAGGCGCTTGGCATCGATGCGCGGGTACAGGCATTGTCGGCGCGGTCGCCCGACCGCGGCGCCGGGCTGCGTGCCGATCGCGACCGGTTGGTGGAGGACGAGCAGATGGGCAGCCTGTTCAAGGCGATCGCGATCACCAGCCCCGGCTGGCCGGTTCCGGCGGGGTTCGCATGACCCCGGTGCTGCGCCCGGCAACCGCCGCCGATGCCGCGCTGCTGGCAAGGATCGGGGCGGAAACCTTTACCGAGACGTTCGGCACGCTCTACGACCCGGCCGATCTCGCCGCATTCCTGACCAACCACACGCCCGACAAGTGGACCGGGGAACTGAGCGATCCGCGCTTCCATGTCGTGATGGCGATGGCCGGCGACAACGCGGCCGGCTACGCCAAGCTCGGGCCGCCGTCGCTGCCGTTCGAACCGCGGGGACGGCCGATCGAATTGCGCCAATTCTATGTGCGAACCGCATGGCAGGGCAGCGGGCTCGCCGCGCGGATGATGGAGCATATGCTGGCGACGGCGCGCGCGACCGGTGCCGACGAACTCTATCTGTCGGTGTTCGTCGACAATCATCGCGCCCGGCGGTTTTACGAACGTTATGGTTTCGAACGGGTCGGCAGCTACGACTTCATGGTCGGCAATCATCGGGATGTGGATGACGTGATGCGGGTGGCCCTGTGACAGACAAGGACGTGCACGATGTCGAGGTGATCCGCGCCGCTGCGCTGGACGGCGTGGCGCACGGCTTTCTCGGGCGGCGCGGCGGCGTGTCGAGCGGGGTCGTTGCCGGCCTCAATGTCGGCCTCGGCTCGGCCGATAATCCGGCGGCGGTGGCGGAAAATCGCGCGCGGGCCGTGGCGGCGGTACTGCCCGGCGCGGCGTTGTGCGGGCTGTACCAGACGCATTCGGCCTCGGTCGTGCGGGTGCTGACCGCCTTTCCCGATGCCGACCGGCCGCAGGGCGACGCGATGGTCACCGAACGGCCCGACATCCTGCTCGGCATCGTCACCGCCGATTGCGCGCCGGTGCTGCTCGCCGATCCGGAGGCCGGCGTAGTCGGTGCGGCCCATGCCGGGTGGAAAGGCGCGCTGGCGGGCATTACCGACGCGACGATCGCGCAGATGGAAAAGCTCGGGGCGCGCAGCGGCCGGATCGCCGCCGCGATCGGCCCGTGCATCGCGCGGGCAAGCTATGAGGTCGATATGGGCTTCGTCGAACGCTTCTGTTCGACCGATCCGGCCAATGAGCGGTTCTTCGCCGAAAACCGACCCGGCCATGCCCGGTTCGATCTGGAAGCCTATGTGGTGCACCGGCTGGCAGCGGCGGGCGTGCGGCGGATCGAGGCGCTGGGGCTCGACACCTATGCGCAGGCGGATCGCTTTTTCAGCTTCCGCCGCGCGACGCATCGCGGCGAGGCGGATTATGGCCGGCAATTGTCGGTGATCGGGATCCCCCAACCGTAACGCTCGTCATCCCGGCGAAGGCCGGGATCCATTGTGTCGGGTGCTCCCGTTTTTGCCGCGACGTCACCCGATTTGGTTTCTCCCGTAACTATCGCTACGCTCTCCCGAAAAAGCAGGAGAGACTCACGATGTCCGACGAAACCGAAGCCGACCTGACCGGCGTTCCGCCGCGCCGTCGCCCCAAGCCTTCGGTCGACACCGTCGGCGGTCGCCGGCTGAAGCCCGCGACGCTGATGATGGGCCATGGCTATGATCCGGTCCTGTCCGAAGGATCGCTGAAACCGCCGATCTTCGCGACCTCGACCTATGTCTTTCCCAACGCAGCGGCAGGCAAGCGCCATTTCGAGGGCGTGACCGGCAAGCGGCCGGGCGGTGCGGAGGGGCTGGTCTATTCGCGCTTCAACGGCCCCAATCAGGAAATCCTCGAAGACCGGCTGGGCGTCTGGGAAGCGGCGGAGGACGCGCTGGTCTTTTCCAGCGGCATGTCGGCGATCGCGACGCTGTTTCTGGCGATGGTCCAGCCCGGCGACACGGTCATCCATTCGGGACCGCTCTATGCGGCGACCGAAACGCTGATCGGCCGCGTGCTCGGCCGCTTCGGGGTGAAGTATCTCGACTTCCCGGCCGGCGCGACCCGCGACGAGATCGAGGCGGTGCTGCGGCAGGCCGACGGTCCGGTACCGCTGATCTATCTCGAAAGTCCCGCCAACCCGACCAACGCGCTGGTCGATATCGAAGCGGTCGCGGCCGCCCGCGATGCGGTGTTCGGCGACGGGGCGGAAAAACCGCCGATTGCGATCGACAACACGTTTTTGGGGCCGCTTTGGCAGCAACCGCTGCAACACGGTGCCGATCTGGTCGTCTACTCGCTGACCAAATATGCCGGCGGACACAGTGACCTGGTGGCCGGCGGCGTGCTGGGATCGAAGGCACACATCAACACAATCCGCTCCATGCGCAACACCATCGGCACGATTTGTGACCCGAACACCGCATGGATGCTGCTGCGCAGTCTCGAAACGCTCGAACTCCGCATGAGCCGGGCGGGCGAGAATGCCGAAAAGGTCTGCGCGTTCCTGCGCGATCATCCGAAGGTCGAGCGCGTCGGCTATCTCGGTTTCCTTAAAGGTGCCGAAGGCATGGCGCGGCAGGCCGACATCTATGCGCGCCATTGCACCGGCGGGGGATCGACCTTTTCGCTGTACCTGAAGGGCGGCGAGCGCGAGGCGTTCGCGTTCCTCGACGCGCTGGTCATCGCCAAGCTGGCGGTCAGCCTTGGCGGGACCGAGACGCTGGCCAGCCATCCGGCGGGCATGACGCATCTGTCGGTGCCCGATGCGCGCAAGGCGGCGCTGGGGATTACCGACAATCTGGTGCGGATTTCGATCGGGGTCGAGGATGCGGACGACCTGATCGCCGATTTCGAGCAGGCTTTGGAAGCGATCTAGCGGAAAATCCTCGCCGCTCCGCGGGGAGGGGAACCAGCCGAAGGCTGGTGGAGGGGGGCTTCCGCAAGCGGAACGTATGCGGACACCCTCCTCCACCACCGCTTCGCGGCGGTCCCCCTCCCCGTGCCGGGGAGGATTTATGCGCCGCCGATGCCTTCGATCACCTTGCCGGTGCCGCCGCAATTTTGGCATTCGCCGCCTTCGATCATACCCTTGCCGCCGCAGCGCGGGCAGATATCCTCACCCGTCCCCGGCGTACCGGGGGCGGCGTCGTCGCCGGGATTGAGGGGTTCGGCCATGATCGTCTCCTCCACGAAACGGCGACAACGGTCGACAGCGCGGGTAAGGTCCGGCATGACGCGACCCCTTATGCCGCCCCGTTTCGCCTTCACCGTCACCGCCACCTCCGGCCGCGCCCGCACCGGCACGATCGCCATGCAGCGTGGCGAGATCCGCACCCCCGCCTTCATGCCGGTCGGCACCGCCGCCACGGTCAAGGCGGTCAAGCCGCAGGACGTGCGCGCCGCCGGTGCCGACATCCTGCTCGGCAATACCTATCACCTGATGCTGCGGCCCAGCGCCGAACGTGTCGCGCGACTGGGCGGGTTGCACGCCTTCATGGGCTGGGACCGGCCGATCCTGACCGACAGCGGCGGCTATCAGGTGATGAGCCTGTCCGAACTGACCAAGCGGTCGGAGGATGGCGTCGAATTCAAGAGCCATCTGGACGGCACCCGCCACCTGATGAGTCCCGAGCGATCGATGGAGATCCAGCGGTTGCTGGGCAGCGATATCGTCATGGCGTTCGACGAACTGGTACCGACGACGTCGACCCCCGACGTGCAGGCCCGCGCGATGGAGCGGTCGATGCGCTGGGCGCGCCGCAGCCGTGCCGGGTTCGATTCGGGCGAGGAGCACGCCTCACGCGCCGCCCTGTTCGGCATTCAGCAGGGAGCGCTCGACGAAAAGCTGCGCAAGGCGTCCGCCGATGCGCTGATCGATATCGGCTTCGATGGCTATGCGGTCGGCGGCCTTGCCGTGGGTGAGGGGCAGGAGGCGATGTTCGGCGTGCTCGATTATGCACCGGGCCAGTTGCCGGTCGACAAACCCCGCTATTTGATGGGGGTCGGCAAGCCCGACGACATCGTCGGGGCGGTCGAACGCGGCATCGACATGTTCGACTGCGTGCTGCCGACCCGATCGGGTCGCACCGGACAGGCGTTTACCCGCGGCGGCCCGATCAACATCCGCAATGCCAAATTCGCCGAGGATCTGGGCCCCGCCGACCCGGAATGCGCCTGTCCGACCTGCCGCAATTTTAGCCGCGCCTATCTCCACCATCTGGTCCGTGCCGGGGAGATTCTCGGCGCGATGCTGATGACCGAACATAATCTCTATTTCTATCAGGCGTTGATGGCCGATCTGCGGGCCGCCATCGCCAGCGACACGCTGCACATTTTCGCCGACGATTTCCGGGCACGCTACACGGCCGGCAAGCGTTGAGCATAAAAGAGGGAGAGGATCATGACCGAAAAAACCGCACTGAACGAGGTCGCCGCCGCGGCAAAGGAAGCCAAGCGCCTCGCCGACGCCGCGGCCGATACCCGGCAGCCGTCGAAGGGACAGGCATGGCCGCTGGTGCCGATCGGCGTCGGTATCGGCATCGGATCGGCCGCGCTTGCCGCTGCGCTGCTCTACGCCAATGCCGGCCGTAAAAAGGGCTGATCGGCCGGCGGGAGCGTCACGGGGGCTGATCCGGCGTGACGCCCGTAGCCGATGATACATTGACACCCGCCGCCCGCGCGGCCCACATCTCCGGCATTCTTCCTGTCGGAGTTTCCCAATGCGTCTCGGCCTTGCGTTGCTGATTTCGACCGCCCTGTTCGCCCCCGCCTATGCGCAGCCGCGTGCCGTGCCCGCGGCGGCGCAGGCGACGGTCCCGCCGATCGCCTATACCGAACGCACCCTGCCCAACGGCCTGCGCGTCTATGCCATTCGCGACACGTCGAGCGCGAACGTGTCGGTGCAGGTCTGGTACGATGTCGGGTCGAAGGACGATCCCGCCGGGCGGTCGGGCTTTGCGCACATGTTCGAACACCTGATGTTCAAGGCGACGCGCAATCTGGTGCCCGAACAGCTCGACCGGCTGACCGAGGATGTCGGCGGGTACAACAACGCGTCGACTGCCGACGACTACACCAATTATTTCGAGGTGGTGCCGGCCAACCATCTGCAACGGCTGTTGTTCGCCGAGGCCGACCGGATGGCGACGCTGGTCGTCGATCCCAAGACCTTCGCGTCGGAACGCGAGGTCGTGAAGGAGGAATTGCGCAGCCGCATCCTCGCGCAGCCCTATGGCAAGCTGTTCGGCCTGTATGCGCCGATGGTGTCGTATAGCCGCCATCCCTATGCCCGGCCCGGCATCGGATCGATCGCCGATCTGGACGCGGCGACGATCGACGATATCCGCGCCTTCCACGCGACCTATTACCGGCCCGACAATGCCGTGCTGGTGGTCGCCGGCAATTTCGATCCCGCGCAACTGAACCGATGGGTCGACCAGTATTTCGGTCCGATCGCCAAGCCCGGCCGCCCGATCCCCCGCGTGACGATCGACGAACCCGTTCGCCAGCAATCGGTGACGAAGACGGTGTACGAGGCGAACACGCCATTGCCCGCTGTCCTGATCAGCTATCCCCTGCCGCCCGCCAATCATCCCGATCAGGCGGCGCTCAAGGTGCTCGACGCGATCCTGTCGGGCAGCGACAATTCGCGGCTGCACCAGTCGCTGGTCTATCGCGACCAGATCGCGCAGGATGTCGGCGTCCAGCTCGACGCCAAACAGGGGCCGGGCACGCTGTCGCTTTACGCGATCCTTGCCGGCGGCAAATCGGTGTCGGATGGCGAGGCGGCGCTCAAGCGCGAGGTCGCCAGCCTGATCGCGACCCCGCCGACGGCGGCCGAACTGGCCGAGGCGAAGAACGAGATCACCACTGCCGAACTGCTGTCGCGCGAAACGGCGGAGGGCAAGGCGTCGGCGCTGGCGCAGGGTGTCATCGTCGAGCGCGATCCGCAGGCAGCGGACAAGGGCCTGGCCGCGATCGGCCGCGTCACCGCCGCCGATGTGCAGCGCATCGCCAGGACCTGGCTGGCTGCCAACCGCGCGGCGACCGTCCGCTATCTGCCCGAAACCGCCAAACCGACGAACGCGACCAGCGACACGATCGCCGTCGCCAGCAGCGTCGTCACCACGCCGCTGGCGGTGCCGCCCGGCATCGCGGTCTACACCCCTGCCCCCGAAGGCCAGCGCATCCTGCCCCCCACCCCGGCCGCACCGGTGCAGGTCGCGATCCCCATCCCCGTCGAACGTCGCCTGCCGAACGGCATGCGCGTCGTTGTGGTCGAGAAGCGCGGCCTGCCGGTCGTCACCGCCGCGTTGGTCGGTGGCGGCGGGGCGGTCGCCGATCCCGAGGGCCGTGCCGGCGTCGGCGAACTGACCGCCGGGCTGCTGACGCAGGGCACGAAGACCCGTTCGGCGACCGAGATCGCCCGCGCGGTTGAATCGCTGGGCGGCAGCATCGGCAGCGGCGCGGGCTGGGATTCGCAGAGCGTGACGCTGACCGTCGGATCGGCACAGGCCGCGCCCGCGCTCGCCATCCTTGCCGATGTCGCGCGCAACCCGGCCTTTGCTCAGGACGAGATCGAGCGGCTGCGGACACGGACCATCGACGGCGTGTCGGTGGCGCTGACCGATCCGGGGCAGCTGGCGGGCCTAGTCGCCGATCGTGTCGTGTTCGGCGCATCGCCCTATGGCCATCCGGCAACGGGCACGCCGACATCGCTGAAGGCGATCACGCGCGACGATGTCGTCACCGCCTATCGTCGGGCGTGGCAGCCGGCGGAGGCGACGCTGGTGCTGGTCGGCGATCTGACGGCGGACGCCGGGATGGCGCTGGCCACGCGATTGTTCGGCGACTGGACGGCGCAACCCGGGTCTGCCGCCGCGCCCGCGCCGGTATATGCGGCGCCGGAACCCCGCGTGATCGTGGTCGACATGCCCGGTGCCGGACAGGCGGGTGTGGTCGTCGCCCGCCCCGGCATCGCGCGGGACGACAAGGATTATTTCGCCGCCGCCGTTGCCAACGCGACGCTCGGTGTCGGTTTCTCCTCGCGGCTCAACCAGGAAATCCGCATCAAGCGCGGCCTCGCCTATGGTGCGCGATCCGAACTGGACGCCCGGCGCTGGGGCGGTGCCATCGGCGCGTCGACCCAGACCAAGAACCCGTCGGCACCCGAGGTGGTCAAGATCATCACCGACGAGTTCCGCCGACTGGGCAGCGAACCCGCGCCGCAAGCCGAACTAACGACGCGCAAGGCGGTGCTGACCGGCAATTTCGGGCGGACGATCGAACGGACCAGCGGTATTGCCGGCACCATCGCCACCTATGTCGCCGACGGCGTGCCGCTGGCGCGCATCGCGACCTTCCTCCCCTCGGTCGAGGCGGTCGGGCCGGCGGCGGTCCAGTCGGTTGCGGCGCGGGTCATGGACCCGAAGGCGGCGAGCATCGTCGTGGTCGGCGACGCCAAGCAGTTCCTCGAACCGCTGCGGGCGGCCTATCCCAGGCTGGTGGTGATACCGGCGGGGTCGGTCGATCTGGGAAGCGTGAACTTGCGTTGAAAGGCTCCTGCCTGCTCGCAGGGAGGGGGACCGCCGTGTAGCGGTGGTGGGGCTTTCGCAGGCGGACCGCTTGTGGACACCCCCCTCCACCAGCTGCGCTGGTCCCCCTCCCCGTGCCGGGGAAGATTTCGTTTACGGCGCGGGCAGCATTTTCGGGTAGAGCGCGACGGAATGGCGGCGTTCGTGACCCTTTCCAGGAACCGGTGGATCGTCATCGGCGGCGCGGCTTTCCTGTCCGCCGGGATCGCGCTCGCCGTCTTCGCATCGCGCGAACCACAACCCGCACCCCCGCCGGTCGGGTTCGGGTACGAAGCCGACGACCATTTTCCCGGTGCGGCGCTGTTGCTGCTCGACGCACCGGTCCGGCAGGGGGCGACGGGCACGACCGCCCTGCCCGCACTGCCGGTCCCCGCCGACGTCGCCGATACCTCCTTCCGTGCGGCACGGCCGTTCATCCTACGCGGCAGCCAGATCGACCGCGCCCGCGCGTTGCAGTGTCTGACGAGCGCGATCTATTACGAGGCCGGCAACGAACCCGATGCCGGGCAGCGTGCGGTGGCGCAGGTCGTATTGAACCGCGTGCGGCATCCCGCTTTCCCGGCAACGGTCTGTGGCGTGGTGTTTCAGGGTTCGGATCACCCGCGCTGCCAGTTCAGCTTTGCCTGCGACGGGGCGATGGCACGGACGCCGGCTCCGGCAGTCTGGCTGCGCGCGCGGCGGGTCGCGGCGCGGGCGCTGGCAGGCGAGGTGTTCGCGCCGGTCGGGCTGGCGACGCATTACCATACCTATGCCGTCACCCCGTCGTGGAACCGGACGCTGGTGATGACCGGCGTGTTCGGCGCGCATTTCTTCCATCGGTGGAAGGGCGGATGGGGCACGCCCGCCGCCTTTCGCGACCGCTATATCGGTGGCGAGCCGCTGCCGGGGCCGCTACAGGCCGTGCCGCTGCCCGTAACGACGGTACCGACGGTGACGATACCACCCCCGATCGCGGCGCTGCCGCTGCCCGTGCCGGTTGCAACGGCGACACCTGCGCCGGTCACGCTACCGACGGATTCGCAGATCCTCGACCGGTGGAAGGATTCGGGTCGGCCGCTGCGCTGACGTGACATTCGCGTGTCCCGCGCCTACCTGCACCGCGAACCATCGGAGAGTTTTTCCATGTCGCTGACCGTCGCCGTCCAGATGGACCCCATATCGGGCATCAACATCGCGGGCGATTCGACCTTCGCGCTGATGCTGTCGGCGCAGGCGCGCGGGCATCGGTTGTTCCAATACGCCGCCGAAGACCTGAACCAATCGGGCGATCGGGTATGGGCGCGGGCACAGCCGGTGACGGTGCAGCGGGTGGTCGGCGATCACTTCACGCTCGCCGATCCGGTTTCGCTCGATCTTGGCGAGCAGGCCGATGTCGTGCTGATGCGGCAGGACCCGCCGTTCGATCTCGGCTACATCACCGCGACGCACCTGCTGGAGCGGATCAGCGACCGGACGCTGGTGGTCAATGATCCGGCATCGGTCCGCAATGCGCCGGAAAAGCTGTTCGTGCTCGACTATCAGCGGTTCATGCCGCCGACGCTGATCACCCGGTCGGTCGACGAAACGCGCGCGTTCCTCGCCGAACACGGTTCGGTCGTGGTGAAGCCGCTGCACGGCAATGGCGGCAAGGCGATCTTCAAGATCGACAGCGATGCGCAGAACCTGTCGTCGCTGATCGAAGTGTTCAACACCGCCTACCGCGAACCGCATATGGTGCAGGCGTTCCTGCCCGCGGTGGCGAAGGGTGACAAGCGGATCGTGCTGGTCGATGGCGAGGTCGCGGGCGCAGTCAATCGCCTGCCGGGCGCGGGGGAGATCCGGTCGAACCTCGCGGTCGGCGGCACCGCCGCCAAGACCGAACTGACGGCGCGCGAGCGCGAGATTTGTGCGGCTCTGGGGCCGGAACTGAAGCGGCGCGGGCTGATCTTCGTCGGGATCGACGTGATCGGCGGCGAATGGCTGACCGAAATCAACGTCACCTCCCCCACCGGCATCGTCGCGATCGAGAAATTCGACGGCACCGACGTCGCGGGCATGATCTGGGACGCGATCGAGGCACGGGTGGCGGCGCGGTAACGGCACGAAACCCGGTTCCGCACGTTCCCAGACCTCATGACGACCTTCATTCTCGATGCCATCGCGCGCGGCGGCTATATCGGCATCTTCCTGTTGATGGCGCTGGAAAATGTCGTGCCGCCGATCCCGTCGGAGGTCATCATGGGCCTTGGCGGGATGGCGGTGGCGCGCGGCGACATGACGATGGTGCCGTTGCTGCTATGGGGCACCGCCGGGACCACGGCCGGCAATTACTTCTGGTACGCGATCGGACGGCGGTTCGGCTATCACGGGCTCAAGCCGTTCGTCGATCGCTGGGGCCGGTGGTTGACCGTCGAATGGGAAGATGTCGAGAAGCTGCACCGCTTTTTTCGCAAACACGGTGGTAAAACCGTGTTCGTGTTCCGGTTCATGCCGACCTTCCGCACGTTGATTTCGCTGCCCGCCGGTATGGCGTGTATGCCGCGCTGGCGCTTCTTCCTCGCGACGTTCACCGGCAGCATCGTGTGGAACGCAGTGCTCGCCTATGCGGGGCTGTGGCTGGGATCGAATTTCGAACAGCTCGACCATTATGTCGGCCCGGTCGCGATCGGCATGTCGGTCGCGATCGTGATCTTCTACGTGTACCGCGTCGTCACGTGGAAGCCGCGGGCGCAGCGCTGACGTCGATCGCGTACGGTACCGCGCAGCAGCGATGCCAAGTCCTTCGACCGCCAGCCTGCGACGCGGCCTATGCGAACCGATACCGCCGACATGAAAATCGCCCCGGTGTGACCCGGGGCGATTTCGTTTTCGTGCCGTACGTGCCCGATCAGGCGACGGGCGGGGCGGCCTCTTCTTCCGTGCGCACGCGGCGGCGGCGGCGCGGACGGTCGGCAGCATCGTCGCCGGTCGACAGCGCCGGCGGCAGACGATCGGCTTCGATCGACGGTGCCGCTTCCTCGACGGGGGCCGGCGTGGCTTCGGCGCGGGCGCGCGGCGTGCGGCGACGGACCGGCTTCGCTTCGGTCGCTTCGGCAGCAACCGGAACGGGTGCCGGTTCGGCTACCGGAGCCACGTCGATCTGCTGCTCGGCCTGCTGCGTGCCGACTTCGCCCTCGACACCGCGCCGTTCGCCCGGATCGGCGGCAGGCTGCTGCATCCGGCCACCGTCGCGACGCAGACGCTCGCGCGGCTGACGTTCTTCCCGCGTCGCGCGGTCGTCACGCGACTGACGCTCTTCGCGTGGCTGACGGTCCTCGCGGGGGGCGCGGTCGTCGCGAGCCTGACGTTCTTCACGCGGCTGGCGATCCTCGCGGGGAGCGCGGTCGTCACGCACCTGACGCTCTTCGCGCTGGCCACGATCGTCGCGCTGGCCGCGGTCGTCGCGCGGCTGGCGATCGTCCCGGGCGTAGCGATCGTCGCGCTGGGCGCGCGGCTGGCGGTCGTCGCGATTGCCGCGATCTTCGCGCGGGCGATCGTCGCGCTGGTTGCCACGATCGTTGCCGGCCTCGTTCTCGTCGAGATCGAAATCCTCGTCATCGGCACCGTCGAAATCGTCGCGGGCGCGACGCTGTTCCTCGACGCGCGAGCGACCGGCTTCGAGCACGCGGAAATAATGGTCGGCGAACTGGAGGTAATATTCGGTGTTCACCCGATCGCCGGCGCGTTGGGCGTCGGCGGCAAGGTTCTTATACTTTTCCAGCAACTGCGCCGCATTGCCACGCGCGCGATTGTCGATGCGATTGCCGTTGTCGCGCGAATTGCCGCCGCCGGTTCCCGGCTGACGCTGAGTACCGCGACCGCGACGGCGGCCGGCCTGACGATTGTTCATCAAGGGTTGGTTGTCCTGTCCTTACCTGTCCGTCGATCTACCGATCGCGGATGCGAGCAAATCCGCAAGGCGATGCACGGGCACCGTCCGCCTGCCATGACCACCGGACGACAGTGGCGCACATGACGATGGAAGGAGCCACGCCCCGCAATCAACGACCTGGTCGATGGTGCCTGCCCCAAGCCGGTCTTAGCGGCTGCGCACGGCTTCTCCAAGAAAAATATGGCTTCGAAGTGCTGGATTTCAACCGGCAACGATACAGCGTGGCCGGTCGCCGAGGTCGCGTACCAGTCGCGCCGACAGGCCGGCGGCACGGACCAGCGCGAGGACGGCATCGCCCTGTTCATGCCCGATCTCGATCGCGGCGATCCCACCGGGCGCGAGCAGGCGCGGCAGGTCGGGGACAATACGGCGATACTCGTCGAGGCCGTCCACTCCGGCGAACAATGCCGCGGCGGGTTCGTGACCGGCCACTTCGTGCGGCAACGTTTCCGCCGTCCCGATATAGGGCGGATTGGCGAGGATCAGGTCGAAGCGTTCGTCGATCCCGGCGGTCCAGTCGCCCCGCCGCAGGACGGCACGATCCGCCATCCCGAGCGCCGCGGCGTTGCGGCGGGCATAATCGAGCGCCGTTTCCGACGCGTCGATGCCCAGCCCGCTCGCCTGCGGCCATTCGGCCAGCGCCGCCAGCAGCAGCGTGCCGGGTCCGGTGCCGAGGTCGAGGATGCGAACGGGCGGGCGTGCCGCGAAATGATCGACCGCCGCCTCGATCAGCGTCTCGCTATCGGCGCGGGGCACCAGCACGCCGGGACCGACCGCGAGGTCGATCGTCCAGAAGGCACGGCTGCCGGTGATATAGGCGACAGGTTCATGCGCGAGCCTTCGGTCGACCAGTTCGGCGAAGGTCGCGGGAACCGGGTCGTCGAGCCTCGCCAGCAACATCGCTTCGCGGGTGCAGCCAAGGGCATGGGCCGCGAGCAGTTCTGCGTCGAGGCGGGGGGATGGCGAGACGCTGGCGATGCGGGCCGTTGCCTCGGTCAGCGCCCGGCGCAGCGTGGTCATGGGTTCACGCGAAGGCGCGAAGGCGCAAAGAAGGTTCGATTTCGCGCAGAGGCGCGGAGGCGCGGAGGGGTTGCGTTCCGGGTGAAGTTCCGCGCGTTCAGGTGCCTTCCAACTTCGTTGCAATGGCGGTCGAGAAAGATCGCTGCGCGATCGGCGTTCGCTCCTTCTCCGCGCCTCTGCGCCTCTGCGCGAAAACTGCCTGCTTCCCTTCGCGTCTTCGCGCCTTCGCGTGAATCACCCATCCAGCGTCGCCAGCCGCTCCGCTTCGTCCTGCGCGATCAACGCGCTGATCAGTTCTTCCATTTCGCCTTCCAGAATCTCCGGCAGGCGATGCAGCGTCAGGTTGATGCGGTGATCGGTCACCCGCCCCTGCGGGAAATTATAGGTGCGGATGCGTTCGGACCGGTCACCCGATCCGACCATCGACCGGCGCGTGCCGGCGCGCTCATCGGCAAGGCGCGCGCGTTCTGCCTCATACAGCCGGGTGCGCAAGACCTTCAACGCCTTGGCCTTGTTCTTGTGCTGCGACTTTTCGTCCTGCTGGATCACGACCAGCCCGGTCGGCAAGTGGGTGATGCGCACCGCCGAATCGGTGGTGTTGACGGACTGCCCTCCCGGTCCCGACGAGCGATAGACGTCGATACGCAGATCCTTGTCGTCGATCTGGACGTCGACTTCCTCGGCCTCGGGCAGGACGGCGACGGTCGCGGCGCTGGTGTGGATGCGCCCGCCGCTTTCGGTCGCGGGGACACGCTGGACGCGGTGGACGCCGCTTTCGAATTTCAGCCGCGCGAACACGCCCGCACCGGTCACGCTGGCCACTACTTCCTTGTAACCGCCCGCGTCCGACACCGATGCCGAGATCAGTTCGACCCGCCAGCCGCGATTGTCGGCATAGCGTTGGTACATGCGGAACAGGTCGCCGGCGAACAGCGCCGCTTCGTCGCCGCCGGTGCCGGCGCGGATTTCGAGCATCGCCGCGCGTTCGTCGGCGGCGTCGCGCGGCAGCAGCGCCAGCGCCAGCGCGCGTTCGGCCGCGTCGAGTTGCTGGCGGTTGGCGTGCAGTTCCTCGACCGCCATCGCGCGCAGGTCGTCATCGGCGTCCTGCGTCATATAAGCGAGGCTCTCGCTCTCGGCGCGCAACCGCCGCACCTCGCCCGCCGCCGCCGCAACGGGTTCGAGTTCGGCATATTCCTTCGACACCGCGACGAAGCGGTCGCCGGGCAGGTCGCCGGTCGCCATCTGCGCTGCCAGTTCGTCGCGCCGCGCCTCGATCTGGGCGATGCGTTCGGGAGCGATGGTCATGCGGCCCACCCGGCATTCCCGCGCAGGGGAGAATCCAGTGCCGCTGCGGTTGCGGCTCGATCGAAAGACCGGCGTGTATGGATCCCCGCCTGCGCGGGGATGACGAAGGGGATCATCGAACGGCCAGCCTGTCCGCAAGCGCGGGAAGCGCCGCGTCATTATCCTCGGCAAGCTCGTCCTCGAACAGCAGGTCGAACATCCCCTGCGGTATCCAGTCGAGCGGCATCTTCGCCTGTTCACCCGACCGCAGCGCCTTCACGACGATCTGTTCCTGCGCGAGTTCGTCATCGCCGAGGATCAGGGCGTAGCGCGCGCCGGCGGTATCCGCCTTGGCAAGCCGCCGCTTCATATTACCCTTGTACGCCATGTCGGCGGCGATGCCCGCACGGCGGAGATCGGCGAGAATCGCGGTGGCGCGGGCTTCCGCCGCGCTCCCCATTGGGATCACCACCGCATCGATCGACTCTGCCGTCGGGTCGTCCAGCAGCATCGCCAGCCGCTCGATCCCCGCCGCCCAGCCGACGCCCGGCGTCGCGGGACCACCGAGGCTTTCGACCAGCCCGTCATAGCGCCCGCCGGCCAGCACGGTGCCCTGCGCGCCCAGCCGGTCGGTGACGAATTCGAATGCGGTGTGGCGGTAATAGTCCAACCCGCGCACCAGCCGGTCGTTGCGGGTCCACTTGACCCCCGCCGCATCCAGCCCGCCGGTCACCGCCGCGAAGAAGTCGGCTGCCTCCGCCGTCAGATACCCGTCGATACCCGGTGCCGAATCGGCGATCGGGCGGTCGCGCGGGTCCTTCGAATCGAGAATGCGCATCGGATTCTTGTCGAGCCGCTTGAGGCTGTCCTCCGACAGGTCGCCGCGATGGCCCATGAAATGCTCGACCAGCGCGGTGCGCCATGCGTCGCGCGTCGCGGCATCGCCCAGCGTATTGAGCTGCAACGTCACGCCGTCGGCGATGCCGAGTTCGTGGAGCAGCTGATCGGCCATCGCCAGCAATTCAACATCGGCCATCGGCTCGGCCGCGCCGATCACCTCGGCGTCGATCTGGTGGAACTGGCGATAGCGGCCCTTTTGCGGGCGTTCGTAGCGGAACACGGGGCCGTGCGTCGCGAGCTTGAGCGGCGCATATTGCTGCCACCCCTCGGTCAGGTACGCGCGGGCGATGCCGGCGGTGAATTCGGGACGCAGCGTCAGCGAATCACCGCCGCGATCCTCGAACGAATACATTTCCTTCGACACGACGTCGGTCGTCTCGCCCAGCGAGCGGGCAAAGACCGCGGTCGATTCGAACACCGGCACCTCGACCCGCGCGAAGCAGTACAGGCGGCGGACGCGTTCGAACGTTTCGGCGACATGGGTAAAGCGCCGTTCGAAATCGCCGAATATGTCCTGGGTGCCCCGGACGGGGCGGGGGGTGGTGATCTTGGCCATTGGGCGGCGGTATTTATGGTCTTCGCCGTCCGAACGCCAGCGATTAGCGCGGGGGCACGGTGGTTGCATCGCTCCGGTTCGGAGGAATGTCGCGAACGGGCACCATTGACCATGTCCGCCCGACTGTGGCAGTGGCATCGCCTCCACGCCGCAGCGTGCGGGCGGGTATAGTACAATGGTAGTACAGCAGCCTTCCAAGCTGAATACACGGGTTCGATTCCCGTTACCCGCTCCAATCCCCTAGAGCATGGCCGGACCATGTTGAACCACCGTCATCGCCCTGCGGGCGACCGCGGCGCGGCGGGGTGCTTTCGACGTGATGCTGCGTTGCTCGTCGGTCACGATGCTTCGGCATCGCTCCCTTCTCGCGCCTTGCCTCACGCCGAAATCACCGCCGTGCCGATGATCCAACATGGTCCGGTCATGCTCTATCGCGGACCGAACAGGATCACCGCGCAGCCGGCGACACATAGCGCGGCCCCGGTCAGGTCGAACCGGTCAGGCACCAGCCCTTCGACCGCCCAGCCCCACAGCACCGCGCTCAGGATATAGACGCCGCCATAGGCCGCATAGGCGCGCCCTGCCCCGGCGGCATCGCTTTGCGCCAGCACCCACGCGAACGCCGCCAGCGCGGCGACGCCCGGCAACAGCCACCATGGCGAACGGTCGAGCCGCCACCATGCCCAGAAGGCGAAACAGCCGCCGATTTCGAGCAGCGCGGCGATAGCGAAGAGGATCGGGGTCGGGATGAGCTTTTCCCGTAAAAACACCGCCGCGCCGAAGCGCGGGCGGTGGTGGACAGGGCTGGATTCGAACCAGCGTACGGGAAACCCGGGCAGATTTACAGTCTGCTGCCTTTAACCACTCGGCCACCTGTCCAGCCGCCACCTGAACGGGCGGGCCGTTCAAGCGAGCGCGCCCATTGCCGGTCCGCAGCGGCGCTGTCAACGCCTTGCGCCACTTTGTCGGGCAACTTAGCGTCGTCGACACGTATTTTTGACGCGAGGAACCCGAATTGCGCGCAATCCTGCTGGCCACCACCCTGATCGCCGCGCCGTTGGCGGCACAAAGCGTCGATCGCGACGCCGTGAACCGGATCATCGACGAAGGCACCAGCCATACGCAGGTCATGCCGATCGCCCAGCATCTGACCGACCGGATCGGCCCGCGCCTGCCCAATTCGCCGGCGATGCGCGAGGCGGAACGCTGGACCGAGGCCAAGTTCCGCGAATGGGGATTGAGCGTAGCCAAGGAAGGATTCGAGTTCGGTCGCGGCTGGACGATCGAACGTTCCAGCGTCCGCATGGTCACGCCGCGGCCGGTACAGCTGACCGCGATTCCGATCGCATGGACGCCCGGCACCAGCGGTCGCATCACCGCGTCGGTGATCGTCGCGCCGATCGCGGAGGAAAAGGACTTTGCCGACTGGCGCGGCAAGCTGTCGGGCAAGGTCGTGATGGTGACGCGGCCGGGCGAAGGGTCGGAGCCGGGCGAAGCGCCGTTCCGCCGCCTGACCGGCGAGGATCTGGCCAAGGCGGACAGCTGGCGCGAGCCGGTGTTCGATCCCGCCGATACCGATCGCCGCGCCAGGCGGCTCGACTTCGCGCGCAAGCTCGATGCGTTCCTGAAGAGCGAAGGCGCGGTGGCGATGGCGACGATGTCGTCGCGCGACGGCAAGCTGCTGCACGGGTCGGGCTATCTGTTCACCCGCGACGTCGCGCCCGCCGTTCCGGCGATCGAGATCGCGGCGGAGGATTATCGCCGGCTCGCGCGCCTGTCGGTCGGCGGTGCCGCTCCGACGATCGAGATCGATACGCAGGTCCGCTTCGACGATAGCGATGCAACGGCGTACAACATCATCGCCGACCTGCCCGGCACCGATCCCAAGGCGGGCTATGTCATGGCCGGCGCGCATTTCGACAGCTGGGTCGCGGGTGACGGGGCCGCCGACAATGCCGCGGGCACGGCGGTGGTAATGGAGGCGGCGCGCATCCTGTCGACGCTGAAGGTCCGGCCGAAGCGGACCATCCGCTTCGCGCTGTGGAATGCCGAGGAACAGGGGCTGCTTGGCAGCCTCGCCTATGTCGAACAGCATATCGCGGCGCGGCCCGAACCGGCGGGCGGCAGGGACGGTGGCCTTGCGCGCTTCTATGGCTGGACCAACCGGTTTCCGATCACGAAGAAGCCCGGCTATGACGCGATGACCGCGTATTTCAACATCGACAACGGGTCGGGCAGGATTCGCGGGATCAATGCCGAGAACAATGTCGCCGCGGTGCCGACCCTGCGCGAATGGCTCAGCCCCTTCGCATCGATGGGCGCGACCACCGTCGCCAATAGGCGGACCGGATCGACCGATCACTATTTCTTCCAGTCGGTCGGGCTGCAGGGCTATCAGTTCATTCAGGACCCGCTCGACTATGGCAGCCGCTTGCACCATACGAGCGTCGATACCTACGATCACCTCGAAGGCCCCGATATGCGGCAGAACGCGATCATCCTCGCGTCGATCCTGCTGAGCGCGGCCAATGCCGAACGGCCGCTGCCGCGTCCGCCCCTGCCCACCCAGCCGGTCGCCACCGACCCCTACGCTATCCCCGAGAAAGACTGACATGGCCCGCAAAGGACACCGCCCCAGCAAGGCTTCACCGCAGCGTCCGCGCTTCTGGGGCCGGCATGCTGCCTTCGCCGCGCTCGACAATCCCGAGCGGGTGATCCGCAAGATCTGGTGCACCCACGAAATGGGCGCGCAGCTGGTGCTGCCCGAGGGCGTGCCGGTGGTCTATGCCGAGGTCGCCGATCTGGCGCGGCTGGTCCCGGCCGATGCGCCGCACCAGGGCATCGTGATCGAGGCCGATCCGCTGGAGGATATCTGGCTGGCCGACCTGATCGAACAGGGGCGCGACGACGACCGGCCGATCCTGCTGCTCGATCAGGTGACCGACCCGCATAATGTCGGCGCGATCCTGCGATCGGCGGCGGCGTTCGACGCGCTGGGCATCGTCACGCAGGACCGCCACGCCCCGCCCGAATCGGGCACGGTCGCAAGGTCGGCTTCGGGGGCGCTGGAAAGCGTGCCGTGGGTGCGGGTGGTGAACCTGTCGCGGGCGCTGGTCGAGCTGGGCGAGGCCGGATATTGGCGCGTCGGGCTGACCGGCAAGACCGACACGACGCTGGCACAGGCGCTGGGGCCGAAGCGGGTCGCACTGGTGCTGGGTGCCGAGGGCGAGGGCATGCGGCAGAATACCGAGGCGCATTGCGACATCCTCGCCAAGCTGCCGATTTCGGACCGGGTCGAGAGTCTGAACGTGTCGAACGCCGCGGCGATTGCGTTGTATGCAGTCGCGATGGCGAAGGGAGACTGACGAAGCAGCGAAGCTGGTTCGCAGCCCTCCCAAGCCCGGCCGGCGGGGCGCAGCCCCGACCGACGACATGGGCTTTGCCCATGGCGGGTTGTGGTTGGGGCGACGGGTTCTCGACGGACGCTTCTCGACTTCACTCGAAGCTGCTCGAACCGAACGGTTGGAATGTTGCTCCCCTACCCCCAACCCACCCCGTTTGGTTCGAGTAGGGATCGAGCGTAGTCGAGAGCCCGTATCGAGAACGGGGTTCCGCATACGCAGCCCGACATGGGCGAAGCCCATGTCGTCGGTCGGGCCGATGGCCCGCCGGCCGGGCGGGGCATGGTGCGACCGGGGCTATCGCTGTGCTGCGTCTCTAATCTTCGTCTGCAATCTCGACCCGCATGCCATCCAGCCCCGCCTCGAACCGCACCTGACACGACAGCCGCGACGTATCCCGCCGATCGTCGACCGCATCCAACAGATCGTCCTCGTCCGCGCCCATCGGCGGCAGGCGGTCGAGGTACGCCGGGTCGACATAGACATGGCAGGTCGCGCACGAACAGCCGCCGCCGCACAGCGCCAGCAGTTCGTCGAAGCCGTTCATCTTCAACACTTCCATGACCGACAGCCCGGCTTCGCCGTCCACGGTTCGTTCTTCCCCGGCGCGGGTGACGACGGTAAGCTTGGGCATCGTTCGTTCTCCTGTCGCCGCCCCATGCCGGGACGGTCGATGCTTTTCAAGGACCGGTCATGGGGCTTTCCGCCGAACAATTGCGCAGCTCGCTCGACGCGCTGGCACGGATCGAGCCGGCGTTCGCGGCGGCCCTGGCCCATGCCGGCTATCCCGAGCCGCGCATCCGCGACCGGGGCTATGCAACGCTGCTGCGGACCATCGTCGGGCAGCAGGTCAGCTACAAGGCGGCGGATGCGGTGTGGGCGAAGCTGGAGGCGGTGCTGGTCGACGCGACCGATCCGGCGCGGATCGCGGCGACCAGCGACGAGGACCTGCGCGCCGCCGGGCTGTCGCGGCAGAAGACCGGCTATGCCCGCAGCCTTGCCGAGGAAGTGCTGAGCGGGCGGCTCGACCTCGCCAACCTGCCCGCCGACGATGAGGAAGCGATCGCGCAACTGGTGCGGATCAAGGGGATCGGGCGGTGGTCGGCCGAAATCTACCTGCTGTTCGCTGAGGGGCGGACCGATGTCTGGCCGGCGGGCGATCTGGCGGTGCAGGTCGAGATCGGGCGGATCTTGGGCCTGCCCGAACGACCGAGTGAAAAGACGATCCGCGAACTGGCGGAGAAATGGCGGCCGCACCGCAGCGCCGCGACGGTGTTCGCGTGGCACCATTATATGTTCGATCCGGCCACGCAGTCGGCGAAGAACAGCGCGATTTAGGGCGCGCCGGGCAAGGTGCAGCAAGCTGCACCGCGCCGAACTAGGCGCGCCCGGCCGGCGGCGCCGAAAGCGCCGTCCGACGGCACGGGCTTTGCCCGTGGCGGGACCTGGAAAAACCCGGAAATCCGCCAAAGGTCACAAAAGTCACACTCGCCAAGCTTTCGCGTTGTGAGCGGATCGGGTTGCGGGTCTCGCGGCGATTCGAGTTGTCAAAGAGCGTCGGCGAGGATGGCAGCACGCGAGAATGTAGGACAGTAGTTCAATCGCTTTTAGCAACCAGCGTCAGTGTGCCACGTGCCGGAAGCGCAAGCATTCGTCGGGCGAGCGTCAAAAGATCGGCTCGCGAATGAACCACGCAATAGCGGGTAGGCCAGATGTCGAAGCGCTTGCCTTCTCGATACCAACCCGTTGGGCAGCGTTGCTGTAGCACCCGGAACGCAGATGGGGTCGTCTCCTCCGGATCATGCGCCAACAAGCGATACTCACTTCCGGGGCGGGTGCCGGACTGGATAGCCCATAGATCCCATATATGCTCATCCCGCCTGCCGGTGCCGATTTTCACGAAATAGCCGTAGCGCCATTCGGCATTTTCCAGTTCCTTGCGATCATCCGCAGTGCGAAAGATGGCAGCACAATGGATCACGCCGTAGTTCGAAAATCGCTCCCATCGCGCGTCCTCGTTCGGGTTGTCCGAAGCAGGGGTAAATTGCCAGTCGCCGAAACGGATGGCCGATAGGCATCCAAAATCATCGCCTGACGTAAAACTGCGCGGCCACATATTCTCCCATTCAAAAGTATAGAGGGGTACATCGGCGTGCAGCATATCCGCGAACATTTCCGGCGGCTCGTCGGCCCAACACGGCTTACCCAGCGTCAGCATCGCGACAGCCATGACCATCCACAACATTCGCATCGCTCTTCGGCTCCGAAAAGGCGCTACCGTCCCGCCCACCAACCCGCGTAGGGCGTGTTCTCTACCTTGCGCCGGTTATAGTCGGGTGCGCCGTCGTCCCACCACACCGGGCCACGCTCGCCCAACGCCACCTTGACCACATCGACCGCCTTGCGCGCCTTTGCCACCGCTGTATCGTCGCCGGCGCGCTTGCCCGCGCCGACCGCACGCCGCGCGTCCATCAGGTCGTGGACCAGTCGGTCGCGTTCGACCTCCGACAGGTCCGGGCGCGTCGCGCGCCACACCACGCCGTCGACCACGATATAGCGGCCATCGGGCGTGCGGGGCGGGTCGGTCATGCCGGTTCGATCAGTCGCCGGGCCTGTGCGCGGGCTTCGTCGGTGATTTCCGCGCCCGAGAGCATTCGTGCGATTTCCTCGCGGCGTTCGTCGCTCGACAGCGGGCGGACGCCGGTGCGGGTGACGATGCCGTCATGCGCCTTGGCGATCAGCAGATGGCGGTCGCCGCGCGCCGCGACCTGCGGGCTATGGGTCACGACCAGCAACTGGGTCGCGCGCGACAGGCGGGCGAGCCGGTCGCCGATCGCCGAAGCGACCGCGCCGCCGACGCCGCGATCGATTTCGTCGAAGATCATCGTCGCCGCCCCGCCCTCTTCCGCCAGCGCGACCTTCAGCGCGAGGATGAAGCGCGACAATTCGCCGCCGCTCGCGATCTTGGCGAGCGGGGCGAAGGGCGCGCCGGGGTTGGTCGAGATTTCGAATTCCACCCGGTCGCGACCCGCGGACGACCATTGTCCTTCGTCGAGATCGGCGACAACGGTGCGGAAGCGCGCGGCGTCGAGTTTCAGCGGGGCGAGTTCGCCCGCCACCGCCGCGTCGAGTCGCGTCGCCGCTTCGGCGCGGGCGGCATGGACCCGATCGGCCTGTGCCAGATACGCCGTGCGCGCGGCCGCGACCTTCGCCTCCAGCGCGCCGATCCCAGCCTCCCCCGATTCAAGCAGCGCCAGCCGCGCGGCGAGGTCGTCGGTCAGCGTGGCAAGATCGTCGGGCTGGACCCGGTGCTTGCGCGCCATTGCCCGCAGCGCGAACAGCCGCGCCTCGTCGTCCTCCAGCGCGCCGGCATCGAAGGCCAGCGCGTCGGCGGCATCGCGCAGTGCGGTTTCGGCGGCTTCGGCCTCGACCAGCGCGCGGTCGACGGCGGCGAGCGATTCGGTCAGTGCCGGATGCGCTTCGGATATGCGTTCGAGCGCGCGTCCCGCCTGTCGCAGTGCCGACAGCGCGCCATTGGGGCCGTCGAGCCGTTCCTCGACCTGGGCCAGATCGCCGGCGACCTTTTCGGCGCGCTGCATCGAGCGGCGGCGTTCGGCGAGCGCCTCCTCTTCGCCCGCTTCGGGGGCGAGCGCGGTCAGTTCGCCGACGGCATGTTCGAGCCAGTCGCGGTCGCGCTGCGCCACCTCGATCTCCGCCAGCGCCACGCCGCGCGCCGCCTCCGCATCGCGCCAGTCGCGATAGGTGCGGGTGAGCGGCGCGGTATCGATCCGACCGAACCCGTCGAGCAGCGCGCGGTGGCCGCGCGGATTGAGCAGGCCGCGATCGTCATGCTGGCCGTGAATCTCGACCAGATGCGGGGCGAGGTCGCGCAGCAAGCCAGCGGATGCCGGCTGATCGTTGACGAACCCGCGGCTGCCGCCATCGGCCTTGACGATGCGGCGGATGATGAGCGGTTCGCCGGGTTCGAGGTCGAGCCCATTATCGTCGAACAGCCGCGCGACCGGGCCGTCCTGTGCCGGGGCGGCGAAGATCGCGGTCACCGCCGCCTGCTTGGCGCCATGCCGGACCAATGCGGTGTCGCCGCGCGCGCCGAGCGCGAGGCCGAGCGCGTCGAGCAGGATCGATTTGCCCGCGCCGGTTTCCCCGGTCAGCACGCCGAGGCCGGCGACGAAGTCGAGGTCGAGTGCCTCGATCAGCACCACGTCACGAATGGAAAGCGCCGTCAGCATCGCGCCCTCCTTACCCGCGGAACAGCCGGAGAACAAACCCCTTCGTGCGGGTCGGTGCGGGTTTTGGGGTCCGCGACGTGGGGCCGCCGAGGCTATCTCGTCATCCCGGACGTGATCGAGACCCTCGCGAACGTCTCGAACCCCTCCCCCTACCGTACCCCCGCGCAGGCGGGGGTCCAGGGTTCCAAGCGCGAGCCGTCGTTCTGCTTGGCTCTGGACCCCCGCTTGCGCGGGGGGCCGGCAGGGGCCGATCGACATTCAGCAATAACCACGGAGGTTCGTCATTCCCGCGCAGGCGGGAATCCATAGACGCCGACGTGCTGGCCGGATTCACGACGCTGGCGTATATGGACTCCCGCCTGCGCGGGAGTGACGAACGGGTGTCGAACGCTATTCCTGCGCCCAGCGAACCGA
This sequence comes from Sphingomonas sp. Leaf62, assembly GCF_001421915.1. Classification (NCBI taxonomy): domain Bacteria; kingdom Pseudomonadati; phylum Pseudomonadota; class Alphaproteobacteria; order Sphingomonadales; family Sphingomonadaceae; genus Sphingomonas; species Sphingomonas sp. Leaf62. The sequence continues at coordinate 65,278 of NZ_LMLN01000003.1, forward strand.
ATGTCGATCCCGCCTAGTTTGCAGCTATGATTACGACGTTCGCAGAGGTCTCGACTTGATCCGGCGTCCTGCTTTTCCAGCAGTCGAAGAAGCAGCGGGACCCCGGGTCAAGCCCGGGGGTGACGATAGCGTGCGGCTTCCCGAATGCGGCGAACCGCCCGGTCAGTTGCGCGGCGTGCCGCCCGGTCCGCCGGGGCTGCCGCCCGATGCGCCGGTGGTCGGGCCGGTCAGCGACCCGGTGACCGGCGGCGGGGTGGTCGCGGGCGGGGCCGGCCGGGTCGACGGGTTGATCTTCGCGTCGGGCGTATCCTCGGCCGGCTCGACCGTCACGGTGCCGACCGGCGGTGGGGCCGGGTCGGCATATTTGACCGGGATCGGCTTGGGCGGCGGCGGCGTCTTGTCGTTGATCAGGTCGTAGGCGCGCTTGTACCAGTCGGTGCCCGGATAGTTGGCACCGAGCACGGCGGCCGACTTCTTGGCTTCGCCGGGAACGCCCAGCGCCAGATAGGTTTCGGTCAGGCGCATCAGCGCCTCGGGCGCGTGGGTCGTCGTCTGATACTGATCGATGACCGAGCGGAAGCGCATCGACGCGCCGAGCCACTGGCCGCGCTGCTGATAGAAGCGACCGATCTCCATCTCCTTGCCCGCGAGGTGATCGCGGACGAGGTCGAGTTTCAGCCGGGCATCGGCGGCATAGGCGGTGTTGGGGTAGCGGCGCGACAATTCGCCCAGCGCGTCCATCGCCTGCATCGTGATCTTCTGATCGCGGGTCACGTCGCTGATCTGTTCGTAATAGGACAGCGCGATCAGGTAATAGGCATAGGGCGCATCGCGGTTGCCGGGGTGGACCGACAGGAAGCGCTGCGCGCCGGCGATCGACTTCGTATAGTCGCCGTCGAGATAATAGCTGAACGCCCCCATCAACTGCGCGCGGCGCGCCCAGACCGAATAGGGGTGCTGGCGCTCCACCTCGTCGAACAGGGCCGCCGCCACCTTGTACTGCTGGCGGTCGAGCCGGCCCTTCGCAGCGGTGTACAGCGTGCCCACGTCGCGGGCGACATAGGGCAGGTCGCGGCCGGCACCGGCGCCACCACGGGCACAGGCGGAAAGGCCGACGCCGGCGAAAGCGACGAGGATGAGCGCGGATGCGCGGGACGATACGGTACGCATGGGCGACGCTTCTACTGCGCAAGGGGTAGCGCGAACAGTCCCTTTCGCGCGTTGGCCGGGGGTGGCGTAACCCCGGCGTTTCGCGCATGGGGTGCGCGACCTGTTCAACGCCGATCCGGAGCGCGTTTATGCCCGTTACCAAGCTCGAAATGCACCGCGTCGAAAAGCCGTGGGGCCGCCACCACCTCGGCTTCGGTTTCGCAGACCAGCCGGCGGACCGCGATCCCGTCGGCGAAATCTGGTACAAGACGCCGGGTGACGACACCCCCGACCTGCTGGTCAAATATCTGTTTACGTCGGAAAAACTGTCGGTGCAGGTCCATCCCGACGACAAGCAGGCGCAGGCCCGCGGACTGCCGCGCGGCAAGGACGAATGCTGGACGCTGCTGGCCGCCGAGACTGATTCGACGATCGCGCTGGGCACGCTCGAACCGATGACTGCCGAACAGCTCCGCGATGCGGCGCTGGACGGGTCGATCGAGCAGAAGCTGGACTGGAAACCGGTGAAGGCCGGCGATTTCTTTTATGCGAAGTCGGGCACGGTCCATGCGATCGGCGCGGGCATCACGCTGATCGAGATTCAGCAGAATTCGGAAACGACCTATCGGCTGTACGATTATGGCCGGCCGCGCGAACTGCATCTGGAAGACGGGGTCGCGGTGTCCGACGCGCGGCCGTTCGTCGCGCCGGACGCGCCGGGCAAGATCGCCGAGGATCGCAGCATCCTCGTCGACGGACCGAAATTCGTGCTGGAACGCTGGACCGGCGGTGCGCGCACGGTGACGGTGCCGGCAGGGGTCAAGGGCTGGTTCGTGCCGGTCACGGGCAAGGGCAGCGCCGACGGCGTCGCATGGGCGGCGGGCGACTGCCTGACGTTCGAAGGACAAGTTACCGTCACCGCCGACGAAGATTCCGACCTGCTCTTCGCCTATCCGGGTGAACAGTATAGCTGACCCAAAAGTGAACGGAACGTAGTTTTACGTTCACGCAACTTGGGCACGGGGTACGCCGTTTTACTTTCCGTCCTCACGGAGTGGAGAAACAAGATGCGTACCCCGATCCTTGCCGCGCTGGTCGCGGCGATTGCCCTGCCGACGATTGCCGCCGCACCGGCCATGGCGCAGACCCCGCGTCAGGAATATCGCGACGACATTCGCGACGCGCGACGCGACTATCGCCGCGACGTCCGCCGGGCCGACGACCGTCGTGACGTGCGCCGGGCCGACAACGAATATCGCCGCGACGTGCGCGAGGCGCGCCGCGACCTGCGCCAGAATCAGCGCGACTGGCGCGGCTATCGCAACTATGACTACAACCGGTTCGAACCGGGCAGGAACCGCTATTTCGCCGACCGCTATTATCGCGACGGCCAATATTACCGGACCCGCGCGCTGAGCCGTAACGACCGCATCTATCGCGGGCAGGACAACCGCTATTATTGCCGGCGCAGCGACGGCACGACCGGCCTGATCATCGGTGGTCTGGGCGGCGGCGTGCTCGGCAACGTTATCGCGGGCGGTGATTCGCGGCTGCTCGGCACGCTGATCGGTGGCGGCGCGGGTGCGCTGCTCGGCCGGTCGGTCGATCGCGGGCAGGTGGTCTGCCGCTGATCCGCTGATCGCCTAGCGGGTGGCCGGGGCGGTGGATTGCCGCCCCGGCCGACGCCCGCCGACGACATAGACGGCGAGCCCGGCCCAGATCAGGCCGAAACAGGCCAGCCGCATCGGGGTCAATGTCTCGCCGAACACGGCGATCGCGAGCAGGAATTGCAGCGACGGCGCGATGAACTGCAACATGCCCATCGTCGCCAGTCGCAGGCGGCGGGCGGCGGCAGCGAACAGCAGCAGCGGTGCGGTGGTGACCGCGCCGGCCAGCACCAGCTTCGCCGCCATGCCCGCCCCCTGTTCGAACGCCATCGGCTGCTGGCTGCCGAGCCACAGCAGATAGCCGAGCGCGACCGGGGCCAGCAGCGTGGTTTCGACCATCAATCCTTCGAGCGCGCCGACCGATACCGTCTTACGGATCAGGCCGTACAGCGCGAAGCTGATCGCGAGGCTGAGGCTGATGCCGAGCGCGATCCACGACGATCCGAACGCGAACAGCGCCACCCCCGCCCCGGCCAGCGCAACCGCGACCGCCTGCATCCGGTTCATGCGCTCACCCAGCAGGACGACGCCGAGCAGGACGCTGAGCAACGGGTTGAGGAAATAGGCCAGGCTGGCGGCGAGCACCTGTCCGTGCAGGACCGCCCAGACATAGACCAGCCAGTTGATCGCGATGAACGCGGCACTGGCGATCAGGTAGGCGAGTGCCTTGCGGTCGGCAAAAGCCGCGCGCAACCGCGGTCCGCGACGCACGGCGATGACGATACCGGCGACCAGCAGCGCCGACCACAGCACGCGCTGTGCGACGATCTCGCCCGCGTCGATCGGCCCCAGCAACCGGAAATACAGGGGCAGCAACCCCCACAGCACATAGGCGCCGACGCCGAACGTCAGCCCCTGCCGTTCCGCCCCTTCGTTCACCGGATCAGATCAGCCCGCCGGTAAGGAACAGGCGCAGGCCGCTGACGATCAGGATGACGATGTTCAGGTTGCGGCCCGAGGTCTTGGACGACAACAGCCCGACCACGAAGCCGACCAGCGCGATCGGGAACACGATCCAGTTCATCAGCGAGATGAAGGGGATCAGCGCCGGGATGGCGAGCACCAGCGCGACGAGGCCGATCAGGATCGAGAACAGGTTCAGCATGGCACAGGACATGGCCCACCGCCCGGCGCGGAGCAATGGCAGCAATGGTTTTTTACAGTAGTATGGATTCTTAACGCGCGACCTCCACGGTCGCGGCCGACTGTCCCCGTGGAGCCACCCGTCGATGATTCGCGCCCTGCCCTTCACGTTGCTGTTGCTGCTGGGCGGATGCGGCGGTGCGGACGCGCCGGGTAACGATCGCGACACGCTGGATGCGCAACTGGCGCAGGCCAATACGACCGATCCGGCGGTGACGGCAGCGTTGCAGGACCAGATCATGGTCGATCCGACGCTGACCGCCCAAGCCAATGGCGATGCGGTGCGCCCGCCCGACCGGCCGTACAGCGCCGCCGCCCCCGCACCGACCGTCGCCGCGGGCAGCGCCGCGCCGGAGGAAACATTGCAATCCGCACCGGCACCAGGCGCCTGTCCGTCGTGCAAGGGCGGGCGCGAGGCGTTGACGCTGGGCGAACTGGCCAGGGTTCAGCGTGGCGGGAACCGGCAATGCGCGAGCAAGGTCGGCTATTCGGCCGGCTGGGCCAACCGCCTGCCCACCCCCTTCGCGCTGCACCCCGATGCCCGCGTCACCGAAGCGGCGGGGACCGATGCCGATGGCTGTCGCCTGCGCGTAGTCAGCTTCACGATCGGGCAGCCGGTCGGGCGAATGGTCGACTGGATGTATACGCGGGCGACGAAGGGCGGATATTCGGCGCAGCATCAGGCCGATGGCGACCAGCATGTGCTGGGCGGCACGCGTGGCAAAGCCGCCTTTGCGGTGTTCCTGTCGCCCGAGGGACAGGGCACGTCGGTCGACCTGATCGTCGACGGCGGCTGATCTTTACGGGCGGTGGCCGGCTCCCTATTTCGTTGCGGAGGGGAAACATATGTTGATCGTCAGCGCCGTCCTGATCGCCTGTATCGCCATCCTGCGGCTATGGCCCGACCTGCCGCTGGCGCAGGCGCTGGCGGCGATGCTGGTCGTGCCGGTGGCGCGGCGGATGGCAAGGCTGACGCCGGGGCACTGGCTGTTGTTCCTGATCGTGTCGGCGGCAACGGGCACGGTGCTGTGGATGGGCGGCGACATGATTATCGTGTCGGCGCTCGGCGCGCCGGAGATGGCGGGCGTGCTGGCGATGATCGATGTCGCGGCGTATCTCGACGCGATGCTGGCGGCGTTCGCGGTGGCGGGCGCGGTGCGCGGGACGGCGTTGCGGCTGTGGGTCGGGCGGTTGCTGCCCCGGGCGCGCAGCCGGCGGACGCGGCGGGTGCGGGTCGCGCGGAAGGCCGCGAATGACGATGAGCCGGCGGGGGGCTGGCTGGCGGTGGCCTGAACAGATGGTTGCCCCGTACCTCTGCGAAAGTCGTAATCGTAGCTGCAAACTGGCCGTACCCCCGCGTAGGCGGGGGTCCAGAACCAAGCAGAACAACGGCTTGCGCTTGGAACCCTGGACCCCCGCCTGCGCGGGGGTACGGTAGTGAAAGGGGTTCGGGACTCTCGCAGAGGTCCCGAATCGATCCGGGTTCCTACGAACGTGCCGGTTCCCTGCCTTCCGCCGTACCCCCGCGCAGGCGGGGGTTCGGGGCGATACAACGCAGCCTATCGATTGTGGCTCTGGACCCCCGCCTGCGCGGGGGCACGGTTGGTGGCTGGGGCGACGGTATCCGCCACCGGCACCGGCCCGTTCGCGCCGGCCTCCAGCAGCGAATCGCCGCCCAGCGTCCGGTACAGCGTCACCCGGTTGGTCGCCGCGACGAGCTGCGTCGCGACCAGCCGGCGCTGTGCGGTGTAATAGGATCGCTGCGCGTCGAGGCTGGTCAGGAAGGTGTCGATGCCGCCGCGATAGCGCGCCTCGGTCAGGCGGAAGGTGTCCTGTGCCGCGAGCAGGTTGGCGCGATCGGCGCGGGTTTGTTCGGCGATGGTCCCCTGTCGGGCGAGCGCGTCGGATACGTCGCGGAACGCCGACTGGATGGTGCGTTCATAGGTGGCGAGCAGCGCGTCGCGCTGTGCCTGGCTGAATTCGACACCGGCGCGACCGGCCCCGGCACGGAAGATCGGATAGCTGAGCGACGGCGCGACCGAATAGTTGAACGCCCCGCCGGTGAACAGCGTGCGCAGCGCATCGCTGGCAAAACCGACCAGCCCGGTCAGCGACAGGCGCGGGAACAGCGCCGCGCGCGCCGCACCGATATCGGCATTGGCGGCGAGCAGTTCATATTCGGCCTGCACCACGTCGGGCCGGCGCAGCAATATTCCCGAATCGATCCCCGCCGGCAGGTCGGCAATGGTCGGCAGCACGATGTCGATCGATGCGGGCAGCAACGCCGGATCGACCGGGGCACCGACCAGCAATTGCAGCGCGTTGACGTCCTGCGCCACTTGCGTGCGCTGTTCGGCAAGGTCGCTTTGCGCGGTGGCGAGGATCTGTTCGGCCTGTCGCAGGTCGGTGCGCGGGGCGATGCCGCCCTGTAGCCGCGCACGGGTCAGGGCGACGCTGCGTCGGGCGCTGGCTGCCGTCGCTTCCGATACGGCCATCAGGCTGCGGTCGGCACCATAGGCGGCCCATGCCTCGGCAATGTCGCCGACCAGCGTCAGGCGGGTGGCGCGCGCGCCGGCTTCGGTCGCGAAATAGCGATTCTGTTCGGCCTCGGTCAGCGACCGGATGCGGCCGAACAGATCGATTTCGAACGCGGTCGCGCCGAGATCGAGCGAGAAGCTGCTAGGCGAACGGTTGCTGGTGACGATCGTCCCGCCGGTGCCACCCGTGCCGGTGCCGCCGGTGCCGGTGCCCGTCCCGGTGCCGCCGGTCCCGGGAATGGTCGTCGTGGTCGCGCCGTCGCCGGTGCCGCGATAGCTGTAGCGGGCGGAGCCATCGAGCTGCGGGAACAGATCGGCGCGCTGGATGCGATATTGGGCGCGCGCCGCCCGGATATTGGCGGCGGCGATGCGCAGGTCGCGGTTGTTGACCAGGGCCTGCCCGACCAGCGTGCGCAGGCGCGGGTCGGTAAACACCTGTTCGAACGTCAGCGCGGGCAGCGTCGCCTCGCGCTGCTTCAGATAGGCATCGCCGACCGGCCACGACGGCGGCACCACCGCCTGCGGCCGTTCATAGGCCGGGGTCATCGAACAGCCCGCCAGCAACAGCGCGGGCAGCGCGCGCGTCAGCCGCTTCATGCCGGCACCTCCTTGCGGCCGCGCAGTTTGGCGAGGCCGTCGCGCACCCCGCGCCGGACCAGCACGAAGAACAGCGGGATGTAGAAGATCGCCAGCACCGTCGCAGTGAACATGCCGCCGATCACCGCCGTGCCGATGGCGATGCGGCTGTTCGCCCCCGCCCCGGTCGAGATGGCCAGCGGCAACACACCGAAGATGAAGGCGAGCGAGGTCATCAGGATCGGACGCAGGCGGATGCGCGCCGCCTCCAGCGCGGCATCGATGACCCGCGCGCCCTTCTTTTCCGCCTGTTCGGCGAATTCGATCATCAGGATCGCGTTCTTGGCGGCAAGGCCCATCGTCGTCAGCAATCCGATCTGGAGATAGACGTCGTTCTCCAACCCACGCAGCGTCACGAACGCGATCGCGCCGATCAGGCCGAGCGGGATGACCAGCAGCACCGCGATCGGGATCGACCAGCTTTCGTACAGCGCGGCAAGGCACAGGAACACGACGAGAATCGACAGGCCGTAGAGGATCGGTGCCTGTCCCGACGACAGCCGTTCCTGAAACGACAGCCCGGCCCATGCGACGCTGGTGCCCGGTATCTGTCCGGCGAGTTCGGCGATGCGGTCCATCGCTTCGCCCGAGCTGACGCCCGACGCCGCCTGCCCCTGAAATTCGAACGAGGGCAGGCCCTGAAAGCGCGACAGCGTGGTCGGCGCGACGGTCCAGCCGGTCCGCGAGAAGGAGGAGAAGGGCACCATCTGCCCGTTGCTGCCCCGCACGAACCACTGCGACAGGTCGCCGGGTTCGCTGCGATAGGGTGCGTCCCCCTGCACGAACACGCGCTTCACCCGGCCGCGATCGATGAAGTCGTTGACGTAGCGACCGCCCCATGCGGTCGACAGCGTGTTGTTGACGTCGCCCTGCGTCAGCCCCAGCGTCGACAGCCGCTGCTGATCGAGATCGACGTTCAGCGTGGCGATATCGGGCAGTTCGGACAGGCGCACGCCGGTCAGCATCGGATCGGCGCTGGCGGCGGCGAGCAGCTTGTCGCGCGCGGCGGCGAAGTCGGCGGCGCTCATCCCGCTCGCGTTCTGCAATTCCATGGTGAAGCCGTTCGCCTGCCCCAGCCCGCGCACGGCGGGCGGCAGCAGCGCGAAGACCTGCGCATCGCGGAAATTGCGGAACGCGGACGAGGCGCGGTCGATGATCGCATCGGCGCCGTTGTCCTTGCCCGGACGGTCCGCCCAGTCGGTGAAGTTGATGAACCCCTGTCCGGTATTCTGGCCCGCAGCCCCGCCACCGCCGCCACCCGCGACGGTCAGCAGCGTGCGGACATTGTCCTTTTCATAGGTCATCAGATATTTTTCGACCGCGCGCTGCACCTCTTCGGTGCGGCCGCGCGTCGATCCGGCGGGCAGCTGGAAGCGGATCGTCGCCGCGCCCTGATCCTCGGTCGGCAGGAAGCTGGTCGGCAGCCGGACGAACAGCAGCGCGAGGATCGCCAGCACTGCCGCATAGAGCAGCAGATACAGCCATTTGCGGTCGATGACATGGATGACGCCGCGTTCGTATTTCGCGACGCCCCGGTCGAACCGGCTGTTGAAGCCGCCCCGCAGCCGTTCGCCGACATGCGCGACGCGCGGGAATTTACGCTCCAGCCAGCCCCCTTCGAGGCTGCCGTCCTCGCCGCGCTTCTTCTGCTTCAGCAGCGTCGCGGTGAGCGCGGGCGAGAGGATCAGCGCGACGAGCACCGACAGGATCATCGCCGCGACGATCGTCACCGAAAACTGGCGATAGATGACGCCGGTCGATCCGCCAAAGAACGCCATCGGCAGGAACACCGCCGACAGGACGATGCCGATCGCGATCAGCGCGACCTGAATCTCCTCCATCGACTGGATCGTCGCGTCGCGGGGCGAAAGGTCGGGATTTTCCTCCATCAACCGTTCGACATTCTCGACGACGACGATCGCGTCGTCGACCAACAGGCCGATGGCAAGGACGAGGCCGAACAGCGTCAACGTGTTGATCGAGAAGCCGAAGAGATAGAAAACGCCGAACGTGCCGAGCAGCACCACCGGCACCGCGATCGTCGGGATCAGCGTCGCGCGCCAGCTTTGCAGGAACACGAACATGACGATGACGACGAGGATGACCGCCTCGATCAGCGTCTTGACCACTTCCTCGATCGACAGCTTGATGAAGGCGGTGGTGTCGTTGGCATAGGCATAGGTCAGGCCGGCGGGGAACTTGCCCGACTGCCGTTCGACCTCCGCCTTCACCAGCTCGGCGGTTTCCAGCGCGTCGGCACCGGGCGCAAGGCTGATGGCGAGGCCAGCACCGGGATGGGCGTTGACCCGGCTCAACGCCGAATAATTTTCCTGCCCCAGTTCGATGCGCGCGACGTCGGACAACCGGACGGTCGACCCGTCGGGCAGCGTCTTCAGGATGATCGCCTTGAACTGCGCCGGGGTCTGGAGCCGCGACTGCGCGGTGACGGTCGCGTTCAGCTGCTGTTCGGGGCCGGACGGCTGCCCGCCCAGCTCGCCGGCGGCGACTTCGGTATTCTGGTTCTGGATCGCGGTGATGACGTCGCCGGGCATCAGCGAGAAGGAGGCGAGCCGCGCCGGATCGAGCCAGATGCGCATCGCATATTGCGATCCGAACACGTTGGTTTCGCCGACGCCGTTGATCCGCGCCAGCGGCTCGACGAGGTTCGCCTCCATGTAATCCGACACGTCGCCATTGGTGCGCTGGTCGGTTTCGTCGAAGATGCCGACGATCATCAGGAAGTCGGGGTTCGATTTGGTGACGCGGATGCCCTGTTGCTGGACCTGTTGCGGCAGGCGCGACAGGGCCTGCTGCACCTGATTCTGGACCTGCACCTGCGCAATGTCGGGATCGACGCCCTTGTCGAAGGTCGCGCTGATCGTCACCTGCCCGCGCGACGAGCTTTGCGAGCTGAAATAGAGCAGGCCGTCGATGCCGGTCAGCTGCTGTTCGATGATCTGGGTGACGGAGTTCTGGATCGTCTCGGCATTCGCACCGGGATAGGTCGCGCGGATATTGACCTGTGGCGGGGCGACGTCGGGATATTGCGCGATCGGCAGCGACAGGATCGCGCCGAGGCCCGCCAGCATGGTGATGATCGCGATCACCCATGCAAAGATCGGGCGATCTATGAAGATACGGGACATGCGTCAGGCGATCCGGGCCGGGGCGATGAAAATGCGGGACATGCCTTATCCCGCCTTTGCGGGCGCGGAAGCCCCATCGCCGGCCGGTTTGGGGGCGATATTCTGCGGTGCGTTCGCCGGCATCGGCCTGATCTTCGCGTTCGGGCGCAGGTTCGCGGTGCCCTGCGTAATGACCTTGTCGCCGGGGTTCAGGCCGCCGGTCACGACCCAGAACTGGCCCTGGGTGCGATCGGCCTGCACCGTCTTCTGCACGGCGGTGTCGTTCGGCCCGACCACGAAAACCGTCGCCAGCCCCTTGGGATCGCGCTTGACCGCCTGTTGCGGCACGAGGATCGCCCGCGTGTCGATCGCCTGCGCGAATTTGGCGCGGACGAACATGCCGGGCAACAGCACGCCCTGCGGATTGGGGAAGCGGGCGCGCAGCGTCACCGTGCCGGTCTGCGCGTTCACCATCACCTCGGCGAACTGGACGCTGCCGGTCCGGCCGTAATCGCTGCCGTCCTCCAGCGTCAGGCGCACCGCCGCCGATGCCGGCACCGCCCCGCCGCTCGCCAGCTGCCGGCGCAGCGCCAGCAGGTCGGCGCTCGATTGCTGGATATCGACGAAGATCGGGTCGAGCCGCTGGATCACCGCCAGCGGATCGGTCTGGTTGGTCGTGACCAGCGCGCCTTCGGTGAAATAGCTGCGCCCGATCCGCCCGGTGATCGGCGCGGGCACGTTGGTGAACGACAGGTTGACGCGCGCCGTCTCCAGCTGCGCGCGGCTCTGCGCGACGGCGGCGGCGGCCTGCCGTGCCTGGGCGGCGGCATCGGTATAGTCCTGACGGCTGACCGCCTCGATCTCGGCAAGGGGGCGATAGCGTTCGGCGCGGACGCGCGTCGCCTCGGCATTGGCCTGCGCGCTGTTCAGGTTCGCGACCGCTTCGTTGGTCTGCGCCCGGTAGAGGCGCGGGTCGATCTCGTAGAGCGTCTGTCCGGCGCGGACCAAGGCGCCTTCGGTAAAGAAGCGGCGGCGGATGAGTCCGGCGACCTGCGGGCGGACTTCGGATTGCTGGAAGGCGACGACGCGCGCGGCGAGGTCGGCGGTCTGGGCGACGCTGGTCGGCTGGGCGACGACGAAACCGACCGCGGCCGGTCCCTGATTGCCGCGCCCGTTCTTGCCCTTTTCCTTCGCATCGCCGCCGCTGCCGCAACTCGACAGGAGCAGGACGGACGACAGCAGCAACAGGCACGGGCGAACGCGCGACGACGCGGATCGGATCAAGGCGGCAACCTTTGCGACGGAATACGGCGCGGATGCGCCGGCCGCATAACCGGCCGGACACCCGAAAGTTTCGTGAACCGTTTTCATACGCCTGACGTCGAGCGACGCAATGCGCGAGTTGTCGCAATTTGTCGCGGCAATGTCGCCTAACTGGGATTCCAGCGATGCGCGTCGCGCGATTCGGGTTTCATCTCGATCGAATAGCCCGGACGGGTCGGCGCGCGATAGGCACCCCGCTCGACGACGCACGGGTCGACGAAATGCTCGTGCAGGTGATCGACGAACTCGGCCGCGCGGTCGTGCTTCACGCCCGAAAAGCACAGATAGTCGATCATCGACAGGTGCTGGACATATTCGCACAGCCCGACGCCGCCGGCGTGCGGCCAGACGGCAAGGTCGTATTTCGCGGCCATCAGCAGCACCGCCAGCACCTCGTTCACGCCGCCCAGCCGGCAGGCATCGATCTGCACCACGTCGAGCGCGTGGCGCATGATGAACTGTTTGAAGACGATGCGGTTCTGGCACATCTCGCCGGTGGCGACCTGCACCGGCTTCACCCCCTCGCGGATCGCGCGATGCCCCTCGACATCGTCGGGCGAGGTCGGTTCCTCGATGAAGCGCAGTTTGGCGAAGGCGAGGTCGTTGACGCGCGCGATGGCGTCGGACACTTCCCACACCTGATTGGCGTCGATCATCAGGTCGATGTCCGGCCCGACCGTGTCCCGCGCCAGCGCCACGCGACGGCGGTCGTTGGCGGGGTCACCACCGACCTTCAGCTTGATATGGGTGAAGCCGTCGGCCACCGCCTCGCGGCACAACCGGACCAGCTTCTCGTCCGAATAGCCGAGCCAGCCGGGTGAGGTGGTATAGGCCGGATAGCCCTCCGCCAGCAGCGTCTGCCGCCGCTCCGCCTTGCCGATCGCGCGTTCCTCGAGCAGTGCCACGGCCTCGTCGGGGGTGATGCAGTCGGTCATGTAGCGGAAGTCGATCAGGCCGACGATCTCGGCCGCCGACATCGACCCGATATAGTCCCACAACGGCAGGCCCGCCGCCTTGGCCAGCAAATCCCACACCGCATTGACGACCGCGCCGGTCGCAAGGTGGATGATCCCCTTTTCCGGGCCGACCCAGCGCAGCTGGCTGTCGCCGGTCATCCGCCGCCAGAAGCCCGCGCCGTCGCTGCGGATATCGTCGAGCGACAATCCCTCGACCAGCGGGGCCAGCGTCCGGATCGCGGCGCAGCACAGGTCGTTGCCGCGCCCGATGGTGAAGGTCAGGCCATGCCCCTCCAGCGCCGGCGTATCGGTTTCGAGGATGCAATAGGCCGCCGAATAGTCCGGCTCCGGGTTCATCGCGTCCGATCCGTCAAGGAACGCCGAGGTCGGAAACCGGATGTCGTGCACCGATAGCCGGGTGATGATCGTCATGTGCAGCCCCCATGGGGCATCGCCGGTGATGATCGATCCGCCCCGTTCCGGTCACCGCGATATGGGCGCCGAACCGTTTTCATATGTGAACGAATTTTCGCTTGCAACCGGAAAGCGGGGCCGGGATCCGACGAACGTGATTCACGGTCTTTCGTGGCCCTTGGCCGAGCCGGGATTGTTGCCAAATCGTCGGCCCGTGCCGCGGCGAAGGTCGGGCCCGGTTGGGGCAGGTCGGCAACTGACGAAGAAGCCTTCAGCCTGCGGCTATCACAGGCCCTTGGACTTCTAGCGGCAAGCGCAGGAAGCCTCGTGCCCAGAGACAAGGGGCAGCGCAGGCACCCGGCCGCTTGCCCCCTTCTCCAGGCGGGATCAACCTTCAGTTCGCCGGGCGCAGGAATAGCGTTCGATCCCCGTTCGTCACTCCCGCGCAGGCGGGAGCCCATATACGCCAGCGTCGCGAATCCAGCCGGACCGTCGGCGTCTATGGAGTCCCGCCTGCGCGGGAAGGACGAAATTCCGTTGTTATCGCTGAATATGGATCGGTCCTGGTTCGGTACTCGACAAGCTCGCAGCCACCGGATGGCGGATGACGGGAGATCGGATAGAGGCGCAGGTTCGGGCGCCCCCCTCAACTCCGCCGGATCAACGCCCGCGCCAGTTTCCGATCCTCCAGCGAATAATACAGCCAGATCGCCCCTTCCACGACGACCACCGACGCCGCGAACGCGATGTCCGTCGCGCTCCGGTCATCCACCGGTGGCGGGGTGATCAGCGGCTCGATTCCCCGCGCCACCACGCCGCGAAACTCGGCGTCGAACGCCACCCAGCCGATCCGCCAGCGCGCATCGCGCGTCGCCCCGTTATAGAACATCACCGGCATCGCCGGATCGTCGGTCAACAGCGGACCCGTGGACAGATGCCAGTCGTCCCAGCTGTCGGTGCGCGGCATGAACGGGGTCGGCTGTTCGTCCCATGGTCCCGCCACGTCCGCGCCGATCGCCATGCCGATCCGCGACGCCTCGTCGGCGGCATATTCGTAGAACAGCCGCCAGCGCCCGTCGGCAGTGCGGTCGATCGTCGCTTCCTTGGTATTGCCCTCCGACTTGGACGACGCCAGCACGACGCCGCTCTTGGTCAACCGGTCGAGCGACGGACCGGTGGCATAGGACAGTTCGCCATGGGCGTGGTCGCCCAGCACGCCCGAATAATAGACGACATAGCCGTCGTCGCGGCGCACCACCGTCGGGTCCTCGACACCGCCCGCATCCTCTTCGCCCGGCCCCGGCACGATCGACGGTTCGGGCAGCATCGCGAAGTGCCGCCCGTCGTCGCTCCACCCGGACCAGATCACGCCGGTATCGGTCATCGGCTCGCCCGGCCGCGTCACCGCGCGGACCATCATGCCGAACCGGCCGTCCGCCTCCTGCCAGACATAGGGGCTCATCAGGTCGCGCGTCATCAGCGCTGGCGGACCGTCCAGCGTCACCTCCTCGATCCGGCGGACGTTGAAATCCAGTTCGATCTCGCAATCGGCGACGACGTCCTTGCGATGCGGATCGCCGATGTTGGCACCCCCGCTCATGCGCCGACCGCCTGCATCAGCGACAGTCCGCCATCGATCACGATCCGCGCCCCGGTGATGTAGCGCGCCCGGTCGCTCGCCAGGAACACCGCCAGATCGGCGACCTCCTGCGGCTGTCCCGCGCGCTGCATCGGGATATTCTGCTCCAGCGCCTGGCGATAGGCGGCATCGCTCTGGGCGCGGGCGTTCATCGGCGTCAGGATCATGCCCGGCTCGATCGCGTTGACGCGGATGCCCCGCGCCGCCTCTTCGATCGCCAGCGTTTCCATCAGGTTGGTCAGCCCGCCCTTCGCCGCGCAATAATCCGCCCCGCCCGCGCGCACCGCATAGGCATGGATCGACGAGATGTGCAGGATCGTCGCGTCGCCGCTCTTGTCGCCGCGTCCGGTCAGGAAGCGGCGCGACGTCAGGAACGCTCCCGTCAGGTCGGTGTCGATCAGCCGCCGCCACTGGTCCAGCGCCATGTCGCGGACCTTGACCCCCGTCATGTTCAGCCCGGCCGAATTGACCAGCACGTCCGCCGGCCCCCATGCCGCCTCGACCCGTGCGAAGGCGGCGTCGACCGACGCCTCACCGTCAACATCGGCCTGGATGGTGATCGCTTCGCCACCCGCGTCGCGCACAGCCTGCGCGCTGTTTTCCGCTCCGTCCCGGTCCGAATGATACAGGATCGCCACCCGGTCGCCCTCGCGTCCGAATGCCGCCGCACAGGCCGCGCCGATCCCGGATTCCGCGCCCGTTACCACTATTGTTCGTCCGCCCACGCCGACCTCCGATTTCGTTCGGGCAGGGAAACGATCGGCGCGGCGCTTGGCTTCATGAACTTTCCTACACCTTTGGATGACGTCATACTGGTGAGCCGCAGGCGCCATCCGCGATCCCGGGGAGACGCCCCGCGACGTCGACCACGTGTCACCTTCACCAACTTCGCGCCCCGCCCTATAGCCGCTCCACTTTCCCCATATCGGACAATGCCATGCTCCCCGGTTTCGACCTCCCCGCCTTCGTCGCCGCCACCCTGTCCGAGGATATGGGAGAGGCGGGCGACATCACCGCCGCCGCCGTCATCCCCGCCGACGCGGTCTTCACCGGCGTGATGGACAGCCGCGACGCGATCACCGTCGCCGGCCTCGACCTCGCCGCCGCCTTCTTCCGCCATCTCGACCCCCACGCCGTTCTGGAACCGCTGGTAGCCGACGGCGACCGCGTCGCCGCCGGCACCGCACTGCTCCGCCTGCGCGGCAATGCCCGTGCGCTGCTGACCGCCGAACGCTCGGCGCTGAACACCGTCCAGCACCTGTCGGGCATCGCCACCCTAACCGCCCGCTATGTCGCCGAAATCGCCGGCACCGGCGCGACGCTGCTCGACACGCGCAAGACGATCCCCGGCCTGCGCGTCCTCGAAAAATACGCGACCCGGATGGGTGGTGCCACCAATCACCGCATGGGCCT
This sequence comes from Sphingomonas sp. Leaf62, assembly GCF_001421915.1. Lineage (NCBI taxonomy): Bacteria > Pseudomonadati > Pseudomonadota > Alphaproteobacteria > Sphingomonadales > Sphingomonadaceae > Sphingomonas > Sphingomonas sp. Leaf62. Next base: position 81,280 of record NZ_LMLN01000003.1, read on the forward strand.
GTGGGACGCGGCGATGATCAAGGACAATCACGTCGCCGTTGCCGGATCGGTCGGCGAAGCCACCGCCCGCGCGAAGGCGGCCGGCATCGAGCGGATCATCGTCGAGATCGATTCGCTCGACCAGATCGAACCCGCGCTGAGCGCCGGCGCGACGCACCTGCTGCTCGACAACATGACCCCGCCGACCCTGCGCGAAGCGGTGGCGATGATCGCCGGTCGCGTCCCCGCCGAGGCGTCGGGCGGCGTGAATCTCGATACGATCCGCGCCATCGCCGAAACCGGCGTGACCTATATCAGCGTCGGCCGCCTTACCCAGTCGGCGCCCGCCGCCGATATCGGGCTGGATTTCACCCTCGACGCCGCATAACCACCGGACAGCGCTCCACAGAGGGAACTCCATGCGTCCAAGCTCGATCGTCCGGTTCGACCGGCTCTACCTCGCCTCGATCGTCGTCGGGCTGGTCGGCAATGTCATCGAATGGCCGGTGACGATGGCCCGCCTGACCGAAAACCCGCAAACGGCGGCGCTCGGCTCGGGCGCGGCGGTCGCTGCCGGCGGCATGATCGCGACCGGCGTGCTGATCGCGCTGCTGCTGTGGTTCTTCGCGGCAAAGCGCGCCAGCAACGTCGCGCGCTGGATCGTCGCAGCCTTTACCGCCTTCTCGGTCGGCAGCCTGCTCCTTGGGCTCGCCGGCGGTGCGGTCATCCTCGACGCCGGCGGGATCATCCGTCTCGTCGCGGTCGCGTTGCAGGCGGCAGCGACCGTCTTCCTGTTCCGCCCCGACGCCGCCGCATGGTTCACGCCGTTCGAACCCGTGGAGGACGACGCATGAAGCGAATCGCCCTCACCCTCGCCACCCTGCTGCTACCCGCCGCCGGTCAGGCACAAACGCTGCAATGCTCGGTCCCGTCACAGATCGAACGCCCGCGCCCCGACCTGCCCAGCCCGTCGCAGCCGCGCCGAGTGCTTCCGATCGGCAGCTATACGCTGGCGATCACATGGAGCCCCGAATTTTGCCGGACGCGCGCCGACGACCCGCGCAACGCATTCCAGTGCGGCGGCAGCAACCGCTTCGGCTTCACGCTGCACGGCCTGTGGCCCGATGGCGAGGGCAAGGACTGGCCGCAATATTGCACCTCGACGCCGATCCTGCCGCCGGCGGTGATCGCCAGGAACCTCTGCGTCACCCCTTCGGCACAACTGCTCCAGCACGAATATGCCAAGCATGGCACCTGCATGGGCGTCTCGCCCGCGGCCTATTTCGATGAATCGCGTACGCTGTTCGGGAAACTGCGCTTCCCGGACATGATGGCGCTGTCGCGTCGCCCCAACCTGACCGCCGGACAGCTTGCCGCCGCGATCGCCCGCGTCAATCCGGGCATCACCCCGCAATCGATGCGGATCACCACCAATAAGCGCGGCTGGCTGGACGAAGTCTGGCTCTGTCTCGACAAGCGTCGCCGCTACGCCGCTTGTCCCGCGCAGCAGGGTGGCGTGACGCCCGGCACCCGGATCAAGATCTGGCGCGGCGGACGTCAGGCGGCGTAATCAGAGTTCGACCGTCGCCGTCGCGGGATGGTGACGGTCGAGATGCTTGCGGATGATCCGCAGGTTGCGGGTGTTCGACCGGAAGAAGAAGTCGGGGACCGCCCCGACCACCGGGATCAGCCCCAGCGCCCAGTCGGTGCCAACATTGCCCGCCATCCGCGCCATCTGCCACCGCGACATGCCAAGGTTGCGCGCTTCCCACAGCATATAGCTGCCCATCGCCGCGCCGATGAAGCTGCCGACCACGGGGATGAAGTTCAGCAGGAAATCGAGGCCCACCGGACGGTTGATGCCGGGAATGGTCATCGACCGTTCCATCAGTCGCTCGATCGCCACCACGCGGCGGCGGACGGCGGCGGGATCACGGTCGAGATGTCCGGCGATCTGCTCGAACAGTTCGGGGGAGATGCGGGTCGGCTTTGCCATGCCCCCTATTTGGTATCGCCACGCAGGTGGTTCAACGGATGGACCGCGCGCGGATTGATCTGGAACCCGCGCAGGCGCGGCGCGACCAGCGACCAGCGCCACGGCCGCGCTACGGACACGAACGCGACATCGGCCGCCAGCGCCGCATCCGCTGCTGCCAGCCGCTGCGCCCGTTCGGGCAACGACGTCGCATCGCGTGCCGCCGCGATCAGCGTCATCGCATCCATCGCGCAACCCCGGCACGCCGTCGCCAGATACCAGCGCGCGCTGTCATAGGGGGCGACCCGGTCGATCAGCAGCAGGTCGGCGGGCGCATCGATCGCGACCCGCTGCCCGCGTATCCCGATCCGCGCCAGTGCCGCGGCCATCCGTCCCCACAACAACGTCGCGCCGGGACCATCGGGCAGCGCGACCCGCACCGTCACCGGTCGGCCCCACGCCGCGACCTGCGCCCGCGCGGTCTGCCAGCGCTGGTCCTCGGTCAGCTTGCGCCACGGCGGCAGCGCCGGGTCGCTGGCCGAATCGAACGCTTCGGGCAGGATGGTGTCGATGCTGGCCCAGCCGCCATCGATCGCGGCGGGCAGATTGCCGGTCTGGATCGCCATGGCCACCGCCGCCCGGTTCAGCGGTGCGGCAAGAAACCCATCGCGCCCGACAAAGGCGAAACCGAACAGCCCGCGCGCCGGATCGACGCGAATGTCCGTCGTCCGCAGCCCGGCCGCCGCGACGATCGGCCAGTCGGCCAGCGCGCCCCCCAGCACGAGATCGCTCCGCTTCGCCCCGAACCGCGCCACGGCCAGTGCCGCGCGCGCACCGTTCAGCCGCACCTCGTCGGCGGGAACCGGTGCCGGTGCGTCCGAATCCACCGGCGCGCGCAGCCGCACGCCCTCCCCCCGCAGCCGCCGCATCGGCCCGCTGCCCTGCGCACCGTGCATCACAGCCAGTTCGGGCTGCGCCAGCAGGGTCAGCAGCTCGGTATTCGGCCGTTTCAACCGTATCTCGATGACCTGCGGCGTCATCGCCACGATCTCGTCGATCGAGCGCAGGAACGGGGTCAGCCGGTGTCCGGCCTCGATCCGTGCCGCGCGGCGCAGCGCGGTGACGACCTGATCGGCAGTGACCGGTCGCCCGTCGCTCCACGTCGCCGTGCCCAGCCGAAAGATATAGCTGCGCCCGTCATCGACCATGTTCCAGCGTTCGGCGATCGCCGGTTCGACCTGCCCTGCCGCGTCGAACCGTACCAGCCCTTGTGCCAGCGCACTGCGCAGCAGGACGCGTTCGGTATTGCCGTTGCCGTCCCGTTCGATCGCGTCGACCACCACCGGCCGCTCGTCCGCCCCCCGGTCGCATGCGGCGAGCGTCAGCAACAGGGGGCCAAGAAACAGCAAGCGGGTCATGCGTCGCTCCATGCCACGAAAGGCGTGGCGGCGGCCAGCCCGTGGTACGGACGGCGGGACTTGAACCCGCACTCCCGATGGGAAGCGGATTTTAAGTCCGCTGCGTCTACCGATTTCGCCACGTCCGCGTGGAGGAGGCTGCGTTCCAAGCGGATCGGCGCGCGCCCGTCAAGCCGCCGCTACCGCAGCGTCTGGATGATGCCGGAGAAATCGGTCGCGGCATGGCCATCCTCGACGAAGCGCGCGTAAAGCTCGGCGGCGCGCGCGCCCATCGGCGTGTCGGCTCCTGCCCCGGCCGCTGCCTGCATGGCGAGGCGCAGGTCCTTCAGCATCAGCGCGGCGGCGAACCCGCCCTGAAATCCCCGATCGGCGGGCGTTTCGGGGCCGACGCCCGCCACCGGGCAATAGCTGGTCATCGACCAGCACTGGCCCGAACTGACCGACGAAATATCGTAGAAGGTCTGTGCATCCAGCCCCAGCTTCTCGGCCAGCGCGAACGCTTCGCACGTCGCGATCATCGACGCGCCGAGCAGCATGTTGTTGCACATCTTCGCCGCCTGCCCCGCGCCGTTCGCGCCGGCATGGATTACCGCCTTGCCCATGTCCTTCAGGAACGGCGCGGCCCTGGCGAATGCCGCCGGGCTGCCGCCGACCATGAAGGTCAGCGCGCCCGCATTCGCCGCGGCGATGCCGCCCGATACCGGCGCGTCGACCGCCTGCAAGCCCTTCGCGCGGGCCGCCTCGGCGACCTGACGGGCGGTGTCGACGTCGATCGTCGAACAATCGATCAGCACCGCACCGGTATCGACCGCATCGAACAGCGCGTCGGCATAGATCTGCGCGACATGGGCACCGGCGGGCAGCATCGTCACCACCGCTTGCGCCCCTTCCGCCGCCTCGTCAGCATCGGCAACAGGCAGGCAGCCCGTGGCCTTCGCCCGGGCCAGCGCATCGCCCGACAGGTCGAAGGCACGGACGTCATGCCCCGCCTTCGCCAGATTGGCCGCCATGCCGCCGCCCATATTGCCGAGGCCGATGAATCCGATCCGTGCCATGCGAAATTCTCCTGTGACGCCGTTACGTCAAACCAACCCGTTCGTCCTGAGTAGCCACTGAGCTCGTCGAAGGGGCGTATCGAAGGATCGCCAAGCGTACTTCGATACGGGTCTTCGACTTCGCTCAGCCCCTACTCAGCACGAACGGTTCTTTTCCGAAGGTTCCTCAACTACCGCCCCGTCCAGTTGCCGGGACGCTTCTCGACGAAGGCGGTCATGCCTTCCTTCTGATCGGCCGTCCCGAACAGGCCGTGGAACAGGCGGCGTTCGAACTGGACCCCCTGCGTCAACGTCGTGTCGAACGCGGCGTTGACCATTTCCTTGTTCGCCTTGACCGCCAGCGGCGCCATGGCGGCGATGGTCTGTGCGGTCTTCACCGCGTCCTCAACGAGATCGTCCGCGGGCACGATCCGCGCGACCAGACCGCAGCGCTCCGCTTCCTCCGCGCCGATCATCCGGCCGGTCAGGCACATCTCCATCGCCTTGGCCTTCCCCACCGCGCGCGCCAGCCGCTGCGACCCGCCCATGCCGGGGGTGACGCCCAGCTTGATCTCGGGCTGGCCGAACTTCGCGGTATCGGCGGCAAGGATAAAGTCGCACATCATCGCCAGCTCGCACCCGCCGCCCAGCGCGAAGCCGGCGACGGCGGCGATGACCGGCTTGCGGGTGCGGGTGAACGCGTCCCAGCCGCTGAAATGGTCGCCGCCATACATGGCGGCGAAGTCCATTTCCTGCATCTCCTTGATATCCGCCCCGGCGGCGAACGCCTTGGCCGATCCGGTGATGACCGCGCAGCCTTGGGACGGATCGGCATCGAACGCCCGCATCGCGTCGAGCAGTTCGGTCAGAATCTGCGCATTGAGCGCGTTCAGCGCCTGCGGCCGGTTGAGCGTGACCAGCGTCACCGCGTCGCGGCGCTCGACGATAATGGTTTCATACGTAGACATGGCAACTCCAGCGTAATTCGTCATTCCGGCGCAGGCCGGAATCCATGGACGCGAAACGTCGGCGATAGAGACGACGCCCCCCGACACAATGGATTCCGGCCTTCGCCGGAATGACGGGAAAGGTCATCGCGGCTGCCATTCGTCGGCTGCATCCAGCGGCGCGAAGATGCGGTCGATCATATGGTCGCTGACCGCCTGGGCCGTCGCCGGGTCCCATTTCGGCGCGTGATCCTTGTCGACGATCACCGCCCGGACACCCTCGACGATGTCCGGCCGCTGGACGATGCGGGTGACGACCGCATATTCCTGCCGCATCTCGTCCTCGAAGGTCGGCATGGTCGCCCCGTCGAGCAGCAGCTTCAGCGAAACCTTGCACGACAGCGGCGAACGCTGGCGCAGCGTCGCCAGTTGCGCCTTTGCCCAGTCGGAACCGTCGGCCTCCAGCGCCGACAGGATTTCCTCGAAATCGTCGCTGGCGAACAGGCGGTCGATCGCCTCGCGCTGCGTCAGGATCGCCGCTTCGCCGGGCGGGACGGCATGACCGGACAGGATCGCTTCTATCGCCAGCGGGTCGGCCGCAATCGCCGCCTTGATCGTGTCGAGCGCCGCCGCCGGCACCAGATGCGTCGCCAGCCCCAGCGCCAGCATCTCGCTCCCGTCCAGCCGCGCCCCGGTAAGCGCCAGATACTGGCCGATGCGCCCGGGCAGGCGCGACAGATACCAGCCGCCCCCGACATCGGGGAACAGGCCGATCGCGGTCTCCGGCATGGCGAAGCGCGTATTCCCGGTCGCGATGCGGATATCGCACGGTTGCGAAATGCCGACGCCACCCCCCATCGTCACCCCGTCCATCACCGCGATGGTCGGTTTGGCATAGGTGAACAGCCGGTGGTTGAGCCGATATTCGGTAGCGAAGAAGGCACGCGCGGCAACACCGTCGTTCGCGCTGCTGTCGGCGATCATGCGAATGTCGCCGCCCGCGCAAAAACCACGCCCCTCGGCATGGTCGATCAGGATGGCGTGGACCGCCGGATCGTCGCGCCACTGTTCGAGCGCGGCAAGCATCGCCTCGCACATGGCGTGGTCCAGCGCGTGCAGCGCCCTGGCCCGATTCAACCGGATGCGGCCGAGATGGCCGTCGACCGACGTGAGGATCATCATCGCACCAACTCCCGCCCGACAATCATCCGCATCACCTGATTCGTCCCTTCCAGAATCGAATGCACGCGCAGATCGCGCCAGAAGCGTTCGATCGGATAGTCCATCAGATAGCCATAACCGCCATGCAGTTGCAGCGCCTGATCGACCACCTTCGATCCGGTGTCGGTGGCGAAGCGTTTCGCCATCGCGGCGAAGCGCGTCTTGTCGGGGGCATTCGCGGTCACCTTGGCCGCGGCGGTGTAGAGCAGCGCGCGCGCCGCCTCCAGCTCGGTCGCCATGTCGGCCAGCGTGAACTGCGTGTTCTGAAATTCCGCGACGGGCTTGCCGAACTGCTGCCGCGCCTTGGTATAGGCGATGGCTTCGTCGAGACAGCGCTGCGCCCCGCCCAGCGAGCACGCCCCGATATTGAGCCGCCCGCCGTCCAGCCCCTGCATCGCGATCGAAAAACCCTGCCCCTCGACCCCGACCAGATTGGCAGCCGGCACCCGCACCTGATCCAGAATGACCGCCCGCGTCGGCTGCGAATGCCAGCCGAGCTTGCGTTCGTTCGCGCCGAACGACACGCCGGGCATATCCTTCTCGACCAGCAGGCACGAAATCCCCTTCGGCCCTTCGCCACCGGTGCGGACCATCACCAGATAGACCTCGTTGTCGCCCGCGCCGGAGATGAACTGCTTGGTCCCGGTGACGATATAGTCATCGCCGTCGCGCACCGCCTTCGTCTTCAGCGCCGCCGCGTCCGACCCCGATGACGGCTCGGTCAGGCAATAGCTGGCGAGCTTGTCCATGGTGACGAGGTCGGGGAGGTACCGCGCCTTCAGTTCGGCCGAACCGAACGCGTCGACCATCCACGCCGCCATGTTGTGAATCGAAATGAACGCGCTGGTCGACGGACAGCCATAGGCCATCGCCTCCATGATCAGCGCCGATTCCATCCGGCCAAGGCCGATGCCGCCCGACTCTTCGGACACATAGATCGCGGCAAAGCCGAGGTTCGCCGCCTGCTTGATCGTATCGCGTGGAAAGATGTGCTGCTCGTCCCATTCGGCGGCATGCGGGGTGATCGCATCCGTCGTGAACCGGCGCGCCAGTTCCTGAATGTCACGCTGGTCGTCGGTAAGGTCAAAGGGGTTCACGCGTCACTCTCCACTATCGCTTCGGCCTCGATCTCCACGCGCCATTCGGGGCGAAGCAGCGCGGCCACCACCAGCATCGTCGCGGCGGGCCGCACGCTGCCGAATATCCGTCCATGCACCCGGCCGACCGCATTGGCGTCGCTTGGATCGGTCAGGTACAGGCGCGTGCGGACGACATCGTCGATCCGCCCGCCCAGTTGCCCGATCGCCTCGGCGATGATCGCGAAGCACCGCTCGGCCTGCACCGCCGCGTCGCCGGGCGTGCTGCTGCCGTCCGGCTCGACCGGCGCGGTGCCCGACACGAGAATGCGGTCGCCCACCCGCACCGCCCGCGCAAAGCCGATCGTCGCTTCATAGGGCGAGGTGGAGGCGGTATGCCGACGTACCATCATGGCCGCTCGTGCAACACCCGCGCCCGGAACAGCGGGTCGGCGATCGACAGGGTATTGCGTTCGTACCAGCGCGGTGCCGGTACACCCTTTTCCCACGCGATCGCCTCCAGCAGATTGCCCTGCGCGGACGGCGTATCGGGCCGCAGCTTCGCGATCGGATCGCGATAGGCGACATCGGTCTTGACGATCGTCCAGCCCTTCTTGCGCAATCCGGCGACCAGATCGGCGATCCAATAGGCGGCTAGATCGGTCTCGTGCAGCAACATCACCTGCACTGGCTGCCGCCCCAGCGCCTGCCGGCCCAGACGATCGGCGAACTCGGCGGCCTCGACATGCGTCTCGACATACAGGTCGCGCAGGGCGTCCATGTCGATCGGCTTGCCCGCCTTGCCCGCCTTGCGCGCCGCGCCGGCAAGGTTTTCGATGTTCCAGTCGGACCCGTCGACGGTGACATAGCCGTTCGACAGGCCCCGCGCGGCAAGGCCCGCCCGCACCGCATCCCGCTTCGCCTTGTCGGTGCCGCCTTCGTCGAGGAACGGGTAGCGATACCATGGCCGCAACCCCTTGCGCCCCTGCAACCACGCACCGGCGCGATCGATATCGGCCAGATAGGCATCGGCGGTCATCGCCTTCAGCCCCGGATGGCTGAAGCTGTGGTTGGCGATGACATGCACCGCCGCGACATAGGCCGCGACCCGCTGTTCGCCCCCTGCCCCATCGGGCGCGGCCAGATTGCCCGGCACGACGAAGAACGCCGCCTGTCGCACCCCCGCCTTGCGCAACCCGGCGATGATCCGCGCGGTACGTTCGTCGGGCGTCAGGAACGGCCCGCGCGCACGCGGCGCGTCGTCGAAGGTCAGCGCGATCCGTTTCTGCGCGACGGCGGGCGACGCCATCGCCAGCAACATCAGGATCGCCGCCATCAGGCGTCGCATCATCACGGCAATTCCTCCTGGCACATGCCGGCTATCGAGCATCAACTATCACGTCCCTCCACATCGTCACCCCGGACCGGATCGAGACCTCTGCAAAAATAGCGATCCCTGCCCCCCTGCCGTACCCCCGCGCAGGCGGGGGTCCAGGGTTCCAGGCGCAAGCCGTTGTTCTTCCTGGCTCTGGACCCCCGCCTGCGCGGGGGTACGGTGAGTTTTTGTCCAAGCTTGCGGCTTTCACAAAGGTCTCGACCCGATCCGGGGCGACGAACGGCGACTGAACGAGGGTCGCATCGGCCCGGCATACTGCGCCTTACCCCATTGTCGGAATGACGAACGCATCCTGCGTCCGCGCCGCCGCGCCATCCTCGGCCTGGGTGCCCGCCACCGATCCGTCGGGCCAGCGCTGGGTGATCGTCTTGACCTTCGTCCAGAAGCGCACGCCTTCCTCGCCATGCTGGTTCACGTCGCCGAACGCGCTGCGCTTCCATCCGCCGAAGCTGTGATAGGCCACCGGCACCGGGATCGGCACGTTGATGCCGACCATGCCGACGTTCACCCGCGCGGCGAACTCGCGCGCGGCATGGCCGTTGCGCGTGAAGATCGCGACGCCATTGCCATATTGATGCTCGCTCGGCAGGCGGACGGCGCTCTCGAAATCGTTCGCGCGGACGATTTGCAGCACCGGGCCAAAGATTTCCTCGCGATAGGATTCCATCGCCGGCGTCACATGATCGAACAGCGTCGGACCGATGAAGAAGCCGCGTTCATGCCCCTGCAACCGGAACCCGCGGCCATCGACGACCAGCTCGGCGCCTTCCTCGACCCCCTTGGCGATCCAGCCTTCGACCCGCGCCTTGTGCTGCGCGTTGACCACCGGGCCGTAATGGGCGTCCGCGTCGGTCGATACCCCGACCCGCAGCGCATCGATCGCGGGGATCAGTTTCTCGCGCAGCGCGACGGCGGTCTTCTCGCCGACCGGTACGACGACCGGCAGCGCCATGCACCGCTCGCCCGCCGATCCGAATGCCGCGCCGGCAAGGTCGGCAACGACCTGGTCGAGGTCGGCATCGGGCATGACGATGCCGTGATTCTTGGCCCCGCCCATCGCCTGCACGCGCTTGCCCGCCGCCACGCCGCGTTTGTAGACATAATGCGCGATGTCGCTCGACCCGACGAAGCTGACCGCGCCGATCGCGGGATGGTCGAGGATCGCGTCGACCACCGTCTTGTCGCCATGCACGACCTGCAGGATGCCTTCGGGCGCGCCGGCCTCCAGCATCAGTTCGGCCAGCCGCACCGGGACCGACGGATCGCGTTCGCTGGGTTTCAGGATGAACGCGTTGCCGCAGGCGATGGCGACCCCGAACATCCACATCGGGATCATCGCCGGAAAGTTGAACGGGGTGATGCCCGCGCCGATGCCGACGGGCAACCGCATCGAATAGACGTCGATGCCGGGGCCTGCCCCCTGCGTATAATCACCCTTCAACAAGTGCGGCACCCCGCACGCGAATTCGATGACGTCCAGCCCGCGCTGGATATCGCCCTTGGCATCGGCAATGACCTTGCCATGTTCGCTCGACAACAGTTCGGCGAGCGCGTCCATGTTCGCTTCGACCAGTTGCTTGAACGCGAACAGCACGCGGGCGCGCTTCTGCGGATTGGTCGCGGCCCAGCCGGGCTGCGCCGCCTGCGCGGCGGTGACGGCGCGATCGATATCGGCGGCGGTGCCCAGCCGGGCATGCGCCTGCACCTCGCCACGATTGGGATCGAACACGGCACCGGTCGCCCCGTCCGCACTGCCTGAACCGCCCGCGATCACATGATCGATGACCCGCATACACTCTCCTGCCGATCGCGAAGGCCGGTCTGTCGCCGACTCACCCGCGTGTAATTTTATTGCTTTTGGCATGACGAGGTGCCCGTGTCAGCGGCAAATCGGACACGCGCCGAATGCCGCCCATGTCGACAGTCGGATGCTGCGGACCCCGTGACACCGCATACCGACACGAACATCATCCCGTACACAAATCGCATTCGATTGCAGTACCGTCCGTTGCCCACTACACTTTCCCGAACCGTGGCAAACGCGGACCAACGGAGAGCACAGCGTGGACCAACCGCAATCGGCAATTCGCTCGATCCTGATCGTCGGCGGCGGCACGGCGGGATGGATGAGCGCGGCGGCGCTGTCGCACGCGCTCGGCACACGCTGCGCGATCACGCTGGTCGAATCCGACGACATCGGCACCGTCGGTGTCGGTGAGGCGACGATCCCGCCGATCAAGCTGTTCAACGACACGCTCGGCATCGACGAGGCCGAATTCCTGCGCGAGACCAGGGGCAGCTTCAAACTCGGCATCGAATTCGTCGACTGGGCGCGGCGCGGCCATCGCTATTTCCACCCGTTCGGCACGTTCGGCAAACCGTTCGATCTGGTCGCGGTGCATCAACATTGGCTCGCCGCGCGCGCCGCCGGGTCGCCGGTCCCGCTCGACGATCTGTCGATGGCGTGGGGCGCGGCGAAACATGGCCGGTTCGCCCGGCCGATGGGCGATCCGCGCAGCGTCGCCTCGACCTTCGACTATGCCTATCATTTCGACGCCGGCCTCTACGCCGCCTTCCTGCGCCGCTATGCCGAGGCGCGCGGCGTGGTGCGGGTCGAGGGCAAGGTCGCCGATGCTGCGCTGGACGGGCAGACCGGCCACGTCGCCAGCGTCACGCTGCACGACGGCCGCACCCTTGCCGCCGACCTGTTCTTCGACTGTTCAGGGTTTCGCGGGCTACTGATCGAGGGGGCGCTGGCGACCGGCTATGACGACTGGACGCACTGGCTGCCGTGCGACCGCGCGGTGGCGGTGCCGTGCGCGACCGGTGGCGACGGGCTGACCCCCTATACGCGATCGACCGCACGTGCCGCCGGGTGGCAATGGCGCATCCCGCTGCAACATCGCACCGGCAACGGCTATGTCTATTGCAGCCGCCATCTGTCCGACGACGAGGCCGCCGCGACGCTGATGGCGAATCTGGATGGACCGGCGCTCGCCGATCCACGCTTCCTGCGCTTCACCACCGGGCGGCGACGGCGCTTCTGGAACCGCAACGTCGTCGCGATCGGCCTTGCCAGCGGGTTCATGGAGCCGCTCGAATCGACCAGCATCCACCTGATCCAGACCGGCATCGCCAAGCTGCTGGCCTATTTCCCGACACGCGATTTCGACCCGTTGCTGATCGACGAATATAACCGCGTCGCCGTCACCGAATATGAACGGATCCGCGACTTCCTGATCCTGCATTACAAGCTGACGACGCGCGACGATGCGCCGCTGTGGCGGGACTGCTTAGGCATGGACGTGCCCGACACGGTCGCGCTCAAGATCGCGCATTTCCGCCATGGCGGCCGCCTCGTCGCGCGCGACATGGACCTGTTCGGCCCGCCCAGCTGGCTGGCCGTGCATATCGGTCAGTTGAACAACCCCGTCTCGCTCGACCCCCTGCTCGACCCCACCAACAGCGCCAGCTTCGTCGACCGCCTGTCGGCCGCGATCGACGCGATGGCGAAATCGATGCCGACCCATGCGGCATTTCTGCAACAGATCGGCGCGACCCGCTGATCGCCTCGACCGTTTGTTGCAATCCTTTGCATTACCCCTTGCAAACGATTGCTAAGCCGGTATGCAGCGATTAACAGGCTCTCGCGAGTGGAGCCGTCGATGGAGGGTTTGCCATGAAGATGCCGGTTCTGCTTGTCTGTGTGTCGCCGATCGCCTTGCTCGTCGCCGCGCCGGCCGTTGCCCAGACGGGCGCCCCCGAAGCTCAAACGACCAGCCAAGCCCCCGGCGCAATCCCGGATGCTGCCGAGGCCAGCGACGAAATCGTCGTCACCGCCAGCAGCGGCGAACGCTCGCGCTTCCGCAGCTCGATCTCGGTCACGCAGCTCAGCAACGAAGCGATCACCAATTTCACGCCGCGTTCTGAAGCCGAAGTGCTGCGCAACATCCCGGGTCTTCAGCCCAGCGACACCGCCGGCCCCGGCGGCAACGCGAACATCGGCGTGCGCGGCATTCCGGTGTCGACCGGTGGTTCGGAATATGTCGCCTTGCAGGAAGACGGCCTGCCCACCGTCCTGTTCGGCGACATCAACTTCGGCAACAACGACTATTGGCTGCGTTTCGACCAGAACGTCCAGCGCGTCGAGGCGGTGCGCGGCGGTTCGGCCTCGACCTTCTCCAGCCAGGCACCGGGCGCGGTCATCAACTATCTGAGCAAGACCGGCGACAAGGCGGGCGGTCAGGTCGCCTATTCGAACGGCATCGGCTTTCGCGAACATCGCGTCGATTTCGATTACGGCGCGCCGATCAACGACACGCTGCGCTTCCATGTCGGTGGCTATGCCCGCAACGGCGGCGGTCTGACCAACGAACGCTTCAACATCCTGCGCGGCTATCAGATCAAGGCGAACATCACCAAGGATCTGCCCGACGGTCGCGGCTTCGTTCGCCTGTATTTCAAGCGGCTGGACGAACAGGCCCCGACCAACACCACCACCCCGTCGATCGCGACGCTGGAGGGGAACAAGGTCACCGGTTTCGCCCCGCTGCCTAATTTCGATGGCCGCGACGGGTCGTCCTATTCGATCTACAACCGCCGGTTCCAGTATCTCGACTATGACGGCGGCGGTCTGCGCAGTGCCGAGGTGCAGGGCATCCACCCGCGCGTCACCGGCCTCGGCGCGCAGTTCCACTACGACCTGACCGACAACATCACGCTCGACAACGTGCTGCGTTACCAGTGGATCAGCGGCAATTTCACGACCCAGTTCATCAACGTCGCGCCGCGCACCGGCGCGGGCGGGGTGATCGGGTCGACCGTCAACGGGCAGGTCGTCGGTTCGCTGCGCTACGCCGCCGGTCCGAACCAGGGCCAGCTGTTCACCGGCGCCTATGTGAACAATAATCCGAACATCAACACGTTGATGAAGAACATGAACAACTTCGCCAACAACCTCGCGGTGAACGGCAAGTTCGACGTGGGCGGTGGCAAGGCGACGGTGTCGACCGGGGTGTTCGTGATGAAGCAGAACATCGAGCAGGACTGGCACGTCAACCGCAACTTCGCCGAACTGAACGGCGAGAATGCCGCACCGCTCGACCTGTTCAACACGATCGGGACGCAGCTGACCGCCGCGGGTCAGGCCGGGTTCAACGACAATTGGGGCAGCTGCTGCGCCCGCCGCGTCGACCTGAGCTATACCGACGTCGCCCCGTTCCTGCAGGTCGGTTATGAAACCGGCGGGCTGAACCTCGACGCATCGGTCCGCTACGACAATGTCAGCGGCAAGGGGACCGCACAGGGCGGCGTCACCGGCCCCGTCACCCGCGTCAGCGACGCGCTGGGATCGGCGTTCATTCCATCGCTGGCGCTCAGCCCGACGGTCGAGAAGGTCGATTACAGCGACAGCTATGTCAGCTGGTCGCTCGGCGCGCTCTATGCGTTCAGCGGCAATACCAGCGCGTTCGCCCGCGTCAGCCGCGGCGGCCGGTTCAACGCCGATCGCCGCGTCCTGTCGGGCAATTTCAACGCCGACGGCTCGCTCAATGCGCAGGGTGAATCGACCTCGGTCAACTTCCTGAACCAGCAGGAAATCGGCCTGAAGCAGCGCGGCAGCATGTTCGGCGATGCGTCCTACACGGTCGAAATCACCGGCTTCCGCTCGACGCTGACCGAAAACAATTACGACTTCACCCGCATCAACAATCCGGCTCCGAACAACGACCCGAACATCTCGAACGGCTATCGCTCGTTCGGCGTCGAGTTTTCGAGCCGGTTGAACTACGGCAATTTTCACCTCGCCGCCGATGCGACCTATTCGAATTCGAAGATCGTCAGCAGCGTCACCCCGGCACTGGTCGGCAACCGTCCCGGTGGCCTGCCCGAATTCCTGTTCGTCGTCTCGCCCTCCTATGACGCGGGCGTGGTCGCGTTCGGTGTCAGCGTGAACGGACAGACGGCGACCCCGTCGGACGACTTCAACCTCTACACGATCAAGGGCTCGACCTTCGTCAACGGCTTCCTGACGGTACGTCCGGTCGACCGCATCGAACTGGGGCTGAACGTCAACAACCTGTTCGACAAGCTCGGCTTCCGTGGCGGTGGCAGCCTGAACCCGATCCTGTCGTCGACCAGCGCCGTGTTCAACAACACCGCGCTCTATGGCCGGACGGTGACCGGCTCGATCCGCTACCGTTTCTAACGCCCTCCCGAGCCTTACGGGCGGCACGGCTTCGGCCGGGCCGCCCTTTTTTGTGTGCGGCAGGTAGCTGCCCTTCCGAGCCCCGAACGTTATCGAAGCACGGGCGGGGATCTTCCGGTGATGGCGCACAGCAGGAGCCTTGGGAGGCGCACCGACCCCGCCGACCCGGTCGTCATCCCAGCGAAGGCTGGGATCTCCCGGTAATAGCACGGTGCAAGAACCGCGAGAGGCCCCAGCCTGCGCTGGGGCGACGCATCTGGCAAAAGAGCCATTGGCCGAACACAAAAAAGGCGCCGCCGGACCGAACCGGCGACGTCCCACATTATCCCAAAACCAGTCGGCTCACATCACCCAGCGCGCCCTGTCCCCGTCGAGCACCAGCCGGAACCATGGTGCCGCCGTCCCCCCGAAATGCTTCCGCCGCGTTGCGCCATCGTTCGGCTCCGCCCCGTTCAGGCCTACGGAGTCGGCAAAGCTGATGACATCCAGTTCCCCGGTCACCCACCAGCAATAGGCCTGATACGGTTCCGCCGAAGGATTGCCCGCGACCAGCCCCGATCCGTTGAGCGGCACCCACGGCCCGGCCATGCTCTCGGCAACCGCGCCGTACAGCCCGGTCGGCGCGCCGGTGCCATCGGCGAAGCGCTTCGCCTGCGTCGACCAGAACAGATAATAGCGCCCCTCGACCAACACGATATGCGGCCGTTCCAGCTCGCTATTGACCCCGATCGACTCCAGCAACGGTGCCGCCAGCCGCCACGGCTGATCGGGCATGGCGCGCTTCGCCACGCCGATCACCCCGTCCTGCACGTCATCGACCCATCCGGCCGATCCGACGAACAACAGATATTCCGCGCCATCGGCGGGATCGCGGAAATAGCCGGGATCGCGAAATCCCTTGATCCGGCCATCGACCGCCTCGGACTGATCGGCGCGCAGATAGGTCGCGCCATCGGCGGCGATCGATTCCACCGGGGTCGACCAGTCGCCGACCGCGCCATCGGCAAAGCGCCCGACGCTTTCGAACAACCGCTGTTCGAACGTCCGCGCCTGCCCCTGCCGGCCCGATGCGGTGAAATACAGGGTCAGCGTCACGCCATCCTCGGCCAGCACCGCCGACCCCGACCATTCGCGACTGCCCGGCGTAAAGCCGTCCGGAAACGCATCGCCATGATCGCGCCAGCCATCCGCGCCATGGCTGGTCAGCCGGATGCGCGCCGCATCGTGCCGGTCGTCGGGATCGGCGAATTGCGGCGTCATCAGGAAGAACCACCAGCTGCGATCCTCGACGAATGCGGTGCGGCCGTCGGCAGTGGCGATCTGCCACATGTCCCACACGTCATGCCCCGGTACGACCGGCGTCAATGCGTCGAGCGAGAACACCGGCAATGCCAGTTCCGGCTGTTCGGCGGCCAGCCGCGCGGCATCGATGCTCCAATGCGTCGGCAGCGGCTGGTCGGGGGCGGGGCGGCGGGCGGGCATGGTCATAAGGGCGGCTTTCGACTGAAAAACGAAGAGTCAGGCGGCGGTGATGGCGAACAGCGCGACGCTCTCCGCCTTCATCGCCGGGATCGGCAGGCCGGCATGGGCCAGCCCGTCGCCGTCCAGCACGACGCCCTCGCCGCGCATCGCGGCAAAGATCGGCGCATCGGGCAGCGGGTGGCCGGGCGTGGTGGCAAGGTCGAGCAGGCGCACGCGCACCCGCCCCGCCCCGGCCAGTGGCGGCACCGGCAGCGGCAATGGATGGCGCACCGTCATCGGCTGGACCTGCGTCATGCTCAGCAACAGGTCGCCCGGCACCCCGTGCATCTGCCAGACCAGCCCGTCGCCGCCCTCGCCCATCCACAGCCGGCCATGGTGCAGCCGATCACGCAAATCCTTGTACCGCTCGATCGCGACCGCCAGCGTGACCGCATCGGCGGGCGCGATCGCC